>NZ_JBGWAB010000014.1:0-102443 GCF_041862025.1 Streptomyces sp. AB3(2024) | reverse complement strand
GGCCCGGTGACACCACCCCCCGGATCATCAACCGCAACAAGGGGGGGAAGTCATGCCGGACCCGAAGGCCGGTAGCCCCATTGCGGAGCCACAAAAAAGGTAACGGGGGGGGAGCGCCCGTGGAGCCGACAGGGGATGTGGCGATGGCCAACCTGCACTACGAGATACTCACCGATCCCGCACAGCTTCAGGTATCCGGCACGGGCAAGGACGAGGAGTCGCCCGGAACGGTGCACATCGTCGTATCCAATCCGAACGCATGGTTCGTGACCCTTTACGATCTCGCCGTCACCGTGCCGTACGGCTCCGGCCGGGATCATCTGACCGTCGAACCGGACCGGATCGAGGCCCGGGTCACTCGCAGCACGCTGAGCCCCACGGTCGACCTCGCGGAGAAGTGGGACAGCACGACCGGGACCTACCGGCTGGAGTCGTCCTCGGGCGCGCGCCTGCGCAGGGGCGAGGTCATCGTCATCGAGCTGACCGGCTTCCCCGTCTCCTCCGAGGAAGGGCTGGTCCTGCTGTCCGTGGCGGAGGAGTCCCAGGGCCGGGGCGCCAGGAACGAGCATCTCGTCACGCTGAGCCTGCTGAAGCGGGCTCCCAAGATCCCCCGCAACTTCCGGGCGGAAAAGACCTTGTCGAGCCCGGCGGAACGGGGCACCCTGCGGTGGGACGGACCCGACGGCCTGAACTACAAGATCCAGGGGCCCGACGGTCCGGCCCAGACCGTCCCGCAGCGATCCGGACCGGACTGGAGCTGGTCGCCGAAGCCGGGTGAGGAGCCCAAGCGGGACGCCACCTACATCCTGATCGCCACCCCCCAGAGCGAGCACCAGCCGGGGTACTACCTCACCACCACGGTGCACCTGCGCAGCCCCGAGTTCGAGAGCGTCACGGCGACGCACGGCCTGTCCACTCCGTGGGTGAAGGGCACCGAGCACGAAGGCCGCATCGAATTCACCGAGCACGGCGCCCGGATCCTCGACGACCGGCAGGCGCCGGGCACCGTCACCGCTGCGGCGCTGGACGTGGATACCGTGAGCGCGGCGCTGGTGCGGGGGCGTGACGGCGGAGCGGGATGGGTCCGGTTCCCCGCGGACGGGATCACGATCGGCCACGGGCCGGACGGTGACCTGGGCGTCGTCACGGCGGACCGGGTCAGGGTGAACGGCATCAACACCACCTGGGTGGGTGACGTCGACGGTGGCAAGGGGTGGATCGAGTTCCCGCAGTCAGGGGTGAACATCCGCAAGGACGGGACGCAGGAATGGGGCACCGTCGCCGCCGACAAGGCGGATCTGACCGGTATCAACACCTCGTGGGTGCAGGGCCGCACGACCGCGGACGGGTGGATCGAGTTCCCGGCCAACGGGCTGAACGTGTTCCAGGGGGCCGGTGACCGGCAGTGGGGCACCGTCGCGGCCGGCACAGCCGACCTCAATGACGTCGTCACCCACCGGGCCCGGGTCAAGGAACGGCTCAACCTGGAGGGCGGTCTGACCGTCGACGACGTGCTGGAGACGCAGGACGGCCCGCCCCGGCTGATCGTCCACGGCCGCCTCGACGCCCAGGGCGAGGTGCTGGCCGACCGCCAGGTCACCGTCGCCGGAGACCTCACCACCAAGGGGATGCTCCGCGTCCACGGGGAGTCGCGTTTCCGGGGCAAGGTGAACGCCAACGGGCACCTTTCCGTCCGCAATGCGGACGCCTGGATCATGCACACGAACGACGGGCAGATCTCGGTCCAAGGAGACCTGCGCGTCCACGGAGCCTTCCGCTCCGACAGCTGACAGCTGACCGCTGACCGCTGGCCGCTGGCCGCTTCACGGTCGCGCTTGCTCCGCCGACCCCGTGGGCCCGGCGGAGCAGGCGCACCTCATCCGGCGCCGACGGCAACGGCCCTGCGTCACGCGCCCGCGGGACACGCTGTGGAAGAAGTTCGGCGCCGCTGTCGATCCGGCCGCGTCCCGTTCGACATCCTGGTGTAGGACGCATCGCCATACGAGGAGGCGGCAGGACCCGATGAGAGAGCCCATGGATCAACTGCTGCGCGTGCAGAACTTCAGCATCTCGAGCGACGGCGTCGCCGCCGGCGAGGACCAGAGCCTGGAGCGGCCCTTCGGTCACGACGTCGATCCGGGAAAGCTCTTCGCCTGGGCAGGCGCCACGGCGAGCTGGCCCAACCGCACCGATCCCGGGGGGAGCCGGGGTCTCGACGACTACTTCACCCGGGACTTCAGCCACAACATCGGCGCCGAGATCATGGGCCGCAACAAGTTCGGCCCCCAGCGCGGCCCGTGGAGCGACCACGAGTGGCGCGGCTGGTGGGGTGACGAGCCGCCCTTCCACACGCCGGTGTTCGTCCTGACCCACCACGGGCGTCCGTCGTTCACGCTCTCCGACACCACGTTCCATTTCGTGGACGGCGACCCGGCCACCGTTCTCGCTCAGGCGCGGGAGGCCGCGCAGGGCAAGGACGTCCGGCTCGGCGGCGGCGTGACCACCATCCGGGAGTTCCTCGACGCCGACCTCGTCGACACCCTGCACGTGGCCGTCTCACCGGTGAAGCTCGGGTCCGGACTGCGCCTGTGGGAATCACCCGATGAACTGCTCGACCGGTTCCACCTGGAGGTCGTGCCCAGCCCGAGCGGCGTGACGCACCACCTCTTCTGGCGCAAGTGACGCGGGACGACACCGTGCACGACCGCGTCCCCCGCCCACTCACCGGACGGGGGCGCGGCGTTCCCCGGAAGCAGCTAAAAGCGCCGTTTCTTGATCGAGAATTACATTCGAACGCAGGTGTTGTGACGGGTCCCACCGTTCGCTACGATCGCAACCCTCGACGGCCGTAAATCTGCTTATTCCAGGGGGCATTGTGGGTGCGTTGGCGTCGGCAACACCCCCCGAGCGGAATTCTTGATGGATGAGGCCGACGAGAAATTACAGCACTCCGGCCCTTTATTATCCAACGGCGCGTCCTCGTCCCCGTTCCGCAGACGGGATTTCACCCTCTTCTGGGCAGCGGGCGCCGTCGACGGTCTCGGCACCTGCGCGTCCTCCCTCTTCCTCCCTCTGATCCTGCTGGGCGCCGGACACCCGGCCGGACTCGCCGGACTCGTCGCCTCCGTGGCACTGGTCAGCGGTCTGTCGGTCTCGCCGGTCGCGGGCGTCTACGCCGACCGCCTGCCCCGCAAGCCGATGATGTACCTGGCCGCCCTGGTCGCGGCGGGCGCCATGGGCTCGGTGTTCGTGACCGTGGCCCTCGGCCACGTCGTCCTCGTCCACGTCCTCGCCGCCGCCGTCGTCGAGCAGGCCGCCAGTGCCACCTACGGGGCGGCGGCCTCCGGGACGATCCGGCGGCTGGTGCCGCCCGAGGGGTACTCGCGGGCGATCGGGTACCTGCAGGCGCGCGACCAGGCCGTGCAGATCGTCGGGCCGACCCTGGGCGGCGTGCTGTTCCAGTTGGCGCGGTGGGTCCCGCTGCTCGCGGACGCGGTGTCCTTCCTGCTGGTGGCGGCGTTGAGCAAGGCGATCCGCACGGACCTTGCGCCCGCCCCGCCCGGCCGTACGGATCCGGCCCCGTCGTTCGGCCGGGACCTCGCCGAGGGGCTGCGCTTCGTGTCCGCCGAGCCCTTCCTGCGCTTCGTGGTCGTGTGGACCGCCGGAATCAACGCCCTGCTCGGCGCCCTGTACTTCCACGCGGTGTTCACCTCCCACGCCCGGGGCGCCAGCCCCTCCTCCATCGGTCTCGTCCTCACCCTGGCGGGCGTCGGCGGGCTGCTGGGCTCCCTCGCCGCGCCGTGGCTCGTACGGCGGCTCCGGGCGGCACCGATCGTGACGGCCGCGTCCTGGGCCATGGTCCCCACGGCGGCCGGGCTCGCGTTCGCGTCCCGGACCTGGGCCTACGGGCTGCTGCTCGGCGGGGTCTCGCTGATCGTGCCGTCCGTGGTGGTGGTGCTGCAGACCCGGGCGATGCTGGTCACCCCCGACCGGCTGCTGGCCCGGATGGGAACGGTGCTGGGCACCGCCGGCCAGGCCGTCGCGGCGCTCGCGCCCGTGACGGCGGGGGTCCTGGTGGCGGCGTACGGAGGACGCGCGGTGGCACTGGGCTGCGCGGGCGCGTTCGCCGGGCTGGCGCTGTACGCGACCGCCAGGGCCGGGCTCGTGGCGGGAGAGGCCGAGTGACGCCGGCCCCGCCGGAGGCGGCCGCGCGCACCTACGGCGTCTACCGGCCGGTGCTGCCCGTGACCAGCCCCCGCCACCCGGACCGGATGGTGTACACCGGCGACGCCGACGGCCGGTGCGAGATCTTCACGTGGGACCGCTCCACCGGCACCGGGCGGCAGGTGACGGACCGTCCGCACGGCACGCTGCTGTGCGCCATCGACGAGGACGAGGCCGTCTGGTGGTTCGACGAGGACCGCGGCGGCAGCGGCGGCTGGCGCACCCAGGACTTCGACGGCGGCCCCGACCTCCCGGCGCTCGCCGGGGTCCCGTACGGGCGCCCCGCCGGGCTGGCGCTGACGACGGGGGGCACGGTGGCCGTGGGCATCCGCGGCCCCGGGGGACTCGGCGTCCACATCGGGCGGCGCGGCGGCACCGCGACGGCCGTCCTGCACACCGCGGAATCCGGCACTCTGTGCGACCTGGCCCCGGACGGTGGGCTGCTGGCGGTGTCCGGACCCGCCCACTCCGCCCGCGCGGTGACGCTGCTGCGCCCGGACGGGACGACCGTCGCGGTGCTCTCCGGCACCCGGGAACGCACCTGGGCGCTCGGCTTCGCGCCGGCGACCGCGAGCGCGGCCGCCACCCCGCCCGCGCCGTCGTCGGGCGCGGCGGTCGCACGCACCCTGCTGCTGGTCATGCGGGAGCGGGCCGGCCGCTACCACCTGGGCACCTGGGCCCCCGGCCGCGGCGTGGAGATGCTGCCCTGGTGCTCGTTCGACACCGAGACGACCGCCCGCTGGTATCCCGGCCCGGGCGGTGCGCGGATCCTGCTCCGGCAGGACCGGCACGGCCGCAGCCGGCTGTTCACCGCCGACCTGGAGCGCCGGGAGCTGACCGCGGTGCCCACCCCGGAGGGCAGCGTCCTGGACGCGTCACCGGCCGCCGACGGCGACGTGCACTTCATCTGGACCGACGCGGTGAACGTGCCGCGCGCGATGTCCCTGTCGGGTGCGGCGCTGCCCGGGCAGAGCCAGTGGCGCCTGCCCCGGTTCGGCCGCCGCCAGGACCTGTGGACGCCCGGCCCCGACGGGCCGGTGCACACCTTCGTCACCACGCCCGCCGACCGTCCGGCCCCGTACCCGCTGGTCTTCCTCGTCCACGGCGGCCCGGCCGACCACGACCGCGACGCCTACGACCCGATGGTGCAGGCCCTCGTCGGCTCGGGCTACGCCGTGGCCCGCGTCAACTACCGGGGCTCGACCGGCTACGGGCCCCGCTGGCGCTCCGCCCACTCCGAGGGCGTCGGCCACACCCAGGTCGCCGACCTGGTACGGGCCCGCGCCGAGCTGCTGGACCGGGGCATCGGCCGCGCGGACGCCGTGGGCCTGTGCGGCACCTCGTGGGGCGGCTACCTGACGCTGCTGGCCATGGGAACCCGGCCGGACCTGTGGCACGCCGGGGTCGCCGTCAAACCGCTCGCCGACTGCGCCACGGCCTTCCGGCACTCCACCCCCGCCCTCCAGGCGCTGGACACCGAGCTGTTCGGCGGCACCCCGGACGAGGTGCCCGAGGCCTACGCGCACGCCTCGCCGTCCTCGTACGCGGCCGCGATCCGCGCCCCGCTGCTGCTCGTCGCCGCGCGCCGGGACGCCAAGTGTCCGCCGCAGCAGGTGGAGGCGTACCTGGACGTGCTGCGGGCGGGCGGTGTGGCGCACGAGCTGATGTGGCTGGACTCGGGCCACGACGGCTACGACGGCGCCGACCATCTGGCTGTGATCCGGCGGTCCCTGAGATTTCTCGGCCGCGGGCTGCCTACGGCGCCCGTGCGGGCCGAGCCGTCCTCGCACCCGGAGGGGAGGTGAACAGCATGCAGAAGGACATCATCCACGGAGACCCGCTCGAGGGCGACGAGGAGAGCCGCAAGCCGGGCGTCGGCGTCGTCATCTACTTCCGCTCCTCTGAGGAGATGGAGGAAGAGGAGAAGTAGCACCGAGGGGGGGGGCGCCGCCCCCCCGCGCCGGCCGCCCCCCCCCCGGCGGGGGGGGGCGCCCCCCCCCCCGCCCGCCGCCCCCCCCCCCCCCCCCCCCCCCCCCCCCCCCCCCCCCCCCCCCCCCCCCCGGCCCGACCACCGCCCCCGTGCCCTGATCACGTGAGAAGAGGCCAGCCGTGCGCGTACTCCTGGTGAACATGCCCTGGGCCCCGATCGACCTCCCGTCGCTGGCTCTCGGAATTCTCAAGCGCAGTGTCGACGAGCGCGTTCCGAACGGAACCGCGGATGTTCTCCACGCCAATCTCGAATACGTGGACTGGATCACCAAGAACACGGAATTCAGCTTGGAGGACTACTCCTATTACGCGCTCGGATCCTATTTCCTGGGCTGCGGCGACTGGGTGTTCTCCTCCGCCCTTTACGACGACCCCGAGTGGCGTGTTCCCGAGTTCACCGAGGCGATGGGCAGCCGGGTGCGCGGGACCCGTATGGACATGACGCGGGCGCTGCACGCCTCCGCGCCCGACTTCGTCCGGTACATCGCCGAGCGCATCGTCGAACTCGCCCCGGACCTGGTCGGTTTCACTTCGACGTTCCAGCAGAACACGGCCGCCCTGGCGGCCGCCAAGTACGTCAAGCGCCTCGCCCCGCACATCGCGACGGCCATGGGCGGCGCCAACTGCGACGGCAAGCAGGGCGAGGCCGTCCACCGCAACTTCCCCTTCGTCGACTACGTCCTGCGCGGCGAGGGCGAGGTGTCCTTCCCCGCACTGCTCAACGCACTGGAGGCCGGAGAGCCGCTGTCGGAGGTGCCCGGGCTGTGCCGGCGCGGCGACGACGGCGCGTCCGTCGCGAACGCGATGAGCACCAAACCGCTGCCGCCCGCGGCCATCCTGCCGCCGGACTACGGCGGGTACTTCGAGCGGCTCGCCTCCTCCCACGCACGGAACTGGGTCGAGCCCAAGCTGGTGGTCGAGGGCGCGCGGGGCTGCTGGTGGGGCGAGAAGCACCACTGCACCTTCTGCGGGCTGAACGGCTCGTTCATGCAGTTCCGCAGCAAGAGCCCGGACGTGTTCTACGACGAGGTCATCGAACTGGCCCGCAGGCACCGGGTCCTGGACATGTACGTCGTCGACAACATCCTGGACATGGGGTACGTGAACACCGTGCTGCCGCGCATCATCGACAGCGGCTTCGACCTTCGCATGCACATCGAGATCAAGTCCAACATGCGGCAGAAACAGCTCCAGACCCTCGCCGACGCGGGCCTGATCTTCGTCCAGCCGGGCATCGAGAGCCTCAACAGCCGGGTGCTGACGCTGATGGACAAGGGCGTGACCGGCGGCCAGAACGTCCGGATGCTCCGCGACGCCGCCACCGTGGGCCTCTCGGTGGCCTGGAACTACCTGCACGGCTTCCCCGGCGAGGACGCCGCGGACTACGACGACGTGGTGGCCCAACTGCCCGCGCTGGAGCACCTCAACCCACCCGTGGGCCAGTCCTCCCGGATCGCGATCGAGCGGTTCAGCCCCTACTTCAACAACCCCGGGCTCGGGTTCCGCGAACTGCGCCCCGCCGAACCGTACCGGCTCACCTACGACCTCCCCGAGGATGAGATGTTCGACCTGGCGTACGTCTTCGACGTGCCGCCGCGCGGTATCGGCGAGGAGGTCGTCCGCAGGCTGGACGAGGGTATCGCGCACTGGAAGCGGAACTATGCCGGCAGCCGCCTCACCCACTGCGACCTGGAAGACCGGATCGTGCTGGTCAGCAGGCGCCGGGCCTTCGACTGGACGCACCTGGAACTGACCGTCCCGTTCGAGCTGGCCCTGTTCCGGCTGCTCGACCAGCCGCACACGGTGAAGGCGGCCGCCCGCAAGCTGCGCGAGGAGCACGGGGTGGGCGAGGACGCCCTGCGCGAGGTGCTGCAGCGGTGGCGGGCGCTCGGGGTGGTCTTCGAGGACAGCGGGCAGTTCGTACAGATCGCGCCGCCCGCGCTCAACGAGGAGTTCCTGCGGATCGACTTCATGCGGCACACCTCCGCCCGTGACACCGAACTCGCCGCGACGACCACCTGACGACCGACCCGACGCCCGCCACACGACGCCAACAGAGGACGACAGAGGACGACGATGACTCCAGCACTCACCGGCACCCCGCCCTTCACCGTGACGGCCGCGCGGGACTACGACCCCGAGGTGGGCGCGCTGCCCTGGATGTCCCTGGGACGGTACGAGATCGACCTCCCCGGCGGCGAGGCCGCCCGGCGGCTCTTCGCCGCCGGGGCCCGGCACGTCACCCTGCCCCGCCCGGTCGACGTGACCGACGCCGCCGACGCGGCCTGGTCCGTCCGGGCGCTGAGCTTCGTCGGCGACCTGACCAGCCTGGCCATCGCCGTCGACTGGCAGCTCCACACGGGCCCGGACCCCGACGCCTGGCGCCACTTCGGCCACCTCCACCCGCCGACCGCCGTACTGGGCACCCCCGATCCGGCCGCGACGGCGCTCGAATGGCGCAACACCTACTACATCTGCAAATGCGTCTTCCGGCACGGCCCCGGGTTCATCCAGGTGCGCGACCGGCGCTACGGCGAGCTGCGCCGCTTCACCATCGACGAACCGGAGTACCACGAGGCCATCGCCGCACTCACGGACGGCGCCCGCGCCGACGCGATTCCGGGGCCGGTGCTGGACGACCTGATGGGCGAGACCCTGGTCCTGCGTTTCGGGGACCACGTGTGGTGGACCCCGTACCGTGTCCGCCGCTGGTCGGAGGCACCGATGGTGATCTGACGTCCGCCTCCGGTCAGAGGGATCCGCCCGCACGCGCGCCCGGACCGCTGACGGTCGCCCTCTCCCGGCAGGGCGAACCGGCGGCGCCTGCATGGCCGGGGCAGCGAGGCAGCGGGCGGCCCGGCACTGCCGGT
The DNA here is from genome assembly GCF_041862025.1 of Streptomyces sp. AB3(2024). Classification (NCBI taxonomy): domain Bacteria; kingdom Bacillati; phylum Actinomycetota; class Actinomycetes; order Kitasatosporales; family Streptomycetaceae; genus Streptomyces; species Streptomyces sp. AB3(2024). Next base: position 93,360 of record NZ_JBGWAB010000014.1, on the reverse strand, counting down.
ACTCCGTGTCCGGGGCACTCGGACCGTCAGCCGGTCATCGAGTGCAGTGGGGCGAACTCGTCGGCGAGCATGCCCATCATCACGACATCGTGGTGCCGGCCGGAGAGGTACACGAGCTCACGCAGCCGCCCCTCCTCCACGAAGCCGAGCCGACGATGGAGAGCCAGTGATGCTTCGTTGTGGGCGAAGATCCGTACCTGGCACTTGTGGTACCGGTTCTCGGCGAACATGAAACGAAGCAGCAACACCGCGGCTTCTGCCGCGTAGCCCTTGCGACGGTGCTCGGCACCGATCGTGATGCCGTACTCGAACCAGCCCCTACGCGCGTCAGCCTGGTGCGAGCCGACGGCGCCGACGATTTCCCCTGTCCCGACGGCTTCGACCGCCAGCTGAAAGCGGTCGCTGTCGGGCTTGGCAGTCGCCTGCTCCCCGGCCCAGACCCGGTATCTCTCGGCCGACCGGGGCGGACTGACCAGGTCCCCCAGGCCCTCCTCGTCCTCCGCGAAACGCATGAACGCAGCCGCGTCACCAGGCTCGATACCGCGCAGACGGACACGCTTGCCTACCCAAAACGATGTCATCCTGTATTGGATCACTCCGGGCTTCTCAAGTCCAGGCCCTCAAGGCGCTCGCTCGGCCTTTGACCTGCACTTTTCAGTTGCCGAACACTCAGTCAGCGGGCTTCGATGTGAGCGAGTTGGGCGGCGAGGATCTCTTCGAACGCGGCGCGGCGGTCGGCCCCGAGGGGGCGGATGCCGCGGGCGAAGTGGGCCAGGGCGGTGACGCGCTGCTTCCAGTCGCCCTCGGGGCGGTGGCCGTCCATGGCTGCCAGCAGGATCCGGTCGACAACCGCGCGCAGCAGTTCGGTCTTGTTGCGGAAGTGCCGGTAGAGGATGGAGGAGTCGGTCCCGAGCGCTGCGGCGAGTTTGCGCACCTGGTTGACGGTGAGCGGGTGTGGCTGGAGGTGCTGGATGTGCTGGATGTGCTGGATGTCGGTAACGACAACGACACCTACTTCCCGCTCATCGGCGCAGAGTTCGCCGCCCTGGGACTGTCCCGCAGCCGCGTGATCGGATCGGCTCTCTGCCAATTGGCGCCCGCTGTCGACTTCGTCGACTACGCCCGAAAGCGCCTGTCTCAACTGCTGCCCCAGGCGTCGACGGGACCGGACCCGGAACCGGCACCGAACGCATGTGCCGATCGGTGGGCGACCGAGGCCGCGATGACGGGTCGGCAACGCGCGTCCCGCCTCTCCCGCTCCGCAGACCGGACCACACGCCGGGCATCAGGGCCGTGAGGGGTCGCGGCCACCGCCCTGGCCGGCGCTGCCGATCGGGCCGACCTCGACCGGGGAACCGGAGCCCTCGGTGACGGGCAGCGTGGCGGCGCCCGGCCAGGCGAGGGGGACCGACTGCCGCTCCCCCGGCGGGGTGGGTCACCACCATGCCGGGGGAGCGGACACCGGAACCACCCGAAGTGTTGAGCGGGTAGGTGACGCCGGCGCCCGGCACGTCGTCGCGGTCGGCACCAGCGGGCGTTTCTGATCAGCAAGACCCAACCCGAACGACAACCGTTCCACCCGGACACGCCCTCATACGTTTCCCACCGACCTTGACCAAGGCCGGGTTCCGTCTCCCCGGTCGGCGCCGAAGCGGCCTTGGTGCTCGGCCCGCCGCGGGAGCGTCCGAGGGTGTGATCGGCGGGCCCACCGGATCGAGTCGCCCCCCCCCTTTACGTGCACCGGCAGCGCGCCCGGGGCCCGGACGGGAGTCATCGGGTTCCGGCCCGTCGCGGCACGGTTGCCGCGCCGACGACGCGACCGGGAGCGCCATTCGACAACCGCATTCCGCTCTCCCTTTTCCACGCCGGGTCGGCGCATTTCCGGCCGCGCGGGCCAAAAGTCGGCCGCGCATGGCCGGAGTCAACCGCCATCGATTTGGTGGTGCGCGCCCGGTGTTCCATGATGTGAATGGGCATCAGGTGGGGCTCACGCCTTTGAACTAGAGGGCGTGAGCGCATTGTTGAGGAATCAACAGCTTGAGCGTGTGACGACTGCCACGCCCCTGCTGTCATCTGCTCCCATTTCCCTTTCTCTTTCAACTTTCGTCTTCCAGGTAAGGCAGCATGCCCGTCCAGCAGTTTTCAGACCTCGTGCGTTTCGCACGGGACTGCTCTCCCTTCTACGCAGACCTCTACGCGGACCTGGCGCCCCAGGTGAACAACCTCACCGATCTGCCCGTGGTGGATCAGAACGAGTTCTGGGCCGCCAACACCCTGCGCGACAACCTCGTCCTGACCGCCCCGCTCGGGGAAGCCGTCGTGTTCAAGACCGGCGGAACCACGGGGACTCCGCGCTTCTCCTGCTACACCCGTGAGGAATGGCAGGAGTTCGTCGCCACGTTCGGCGCCGGCCTGGTCGACGCGGGCCTGCGGCCCGGCCACCGGGTGGCCGACCTGTTCTACGCCGGCGAGCTCTACGCCAGCTTCCTCTTCGTCCTCGACTCGCTCGCACACGCCCCCGTCGCCAACGTACGGCTGCCCATCGGCGGCGCGGCACCGCTGGAGTCGACCGTCTCCACCCTCGACGACTTCGGCGCACACGTCGTCGCCGGAACGCCGACCACGCTGTGCCGACTCGCCGAGTACCTGATCTCCACCGGCCGCCAACTCCCGGACGTCGAACTCCTCTTCTTCGGCGGCGAAGCCCTCTTCGAGGACCAGCGCCGCCTCCTCTCGGGCGCGTTCCCCCACGCCGTACCCCGCTCCCTCGGCTACGCGAGCGTCGACGGCGGCCTCCTCGGCAGGCCGGTCCCCGGCCCGGACTCACGCGTCCACCGGCCGTTCTCCCCGCAGACGGTCGTGGAGATCCTGGACGAGACGACCGGCGAACCGATCCGCGAGGCGGCCCGGCCCGGGCGGGTCGTCGTCACCCAGCTCTTCCGCCGCCTCATGCCCGTCATCCGCTACCCCGCCGGCGACCGCGCCGAGTGGACCGACACCGAAGGCGGCCCCTTCCGCATCCTGGGCCGTGCCGAGGAAGGCGTACGCGTCGGCCCCGTCTCGCTCTACTGGGAGGACGCCGCGAACGCCGTCGCCGAAGCCGACACCGGCGGACTCGTCACGGGCATGCAGCTCCTCGTACGCCGCGAGGAGGGCCGCGACGGGCTCGTCCTGCGCCTGGCCACCGCCCAGGACCGCGACCCGGCCGGCCTGGAGGTCCTCGCCGAGGCGGTCGTCACCGGGCTGAACACCGCCCGGCCGCTCTACCCAGACAGCGTCGCCAACGGATTCGTCCACCCCCTCCGCGTCGAGTGGGCCCGCCACAGCGACCTCGCGGTCAACTCCCGCTCCGGCAAGCTCATCCGCGTCCTCGACGAGAGGCCGACCGCATGACCGCCCCGACGGCGGCCCCCGGCCGCCGGCTCCCGCTCGTCCTGCGCAACCGCGCCTTCGGAACCATGTGGGTGGGCCAGGTGCTCACCCAGGCCGCGGTACGCATGTTCCAGGTGGGCACCTCCTGGTGGCTCATCGGCTACGCCGCCTCCGGCAGCGGCGGGCTCGCGGCCGGTCTGTTCATGAGCGTCAGCACCCTGCCCGCCGTGGCCCTGGCCCCGCTCGTCGCCCGTGCCATCACCCGATGTGCCCACGGCTCGCTGCTCCGCGCCGCGGCCGGTGGCGCCGGGGCGGCCGCCGCGGCGCTCGCCGTCTGGGCCGGTACGAGCGACCTGCCGGTCGCCGCGGCCTACGCGGCGGCCCTGGCACTGGCCACCTGCCAGGCCTTCTTCGACCCGTGCCTGACCACCTCCGTGCCCGAACTCGTCGAGGACGAGGACATCGAAGCGGCCACCGGGTTCGAGCTGTCCACCCAGTCGCTCGCCGGCCTGGGCGGCGCCCTGCTCGGTGCCCTCATCGTGGACAGGGGCGGCATCGCAGGCCTCGCGGCCGGGTGCGCCGTCGCCTACTGCGCGGCCGCGGCCCTGATCACGACCGTACGGTTCCGCACCGCGGACGCGCGGACGGCGGATGCGGTGGATGCGGTGGATGCAGTGCCAGATGCCGGCACGGAGCAGGCCGAGGCTCCGCCCCGGCGCACGCTGCGCCAGATCCTCGGCGCGCTGCCCCACGTCCGCGCCATCCTGCTCTGCTTCGCCGCGGCCAACCTCTTCACCACCGCCGTCTTCGTCGTCATGCCGCTCTACACCGCTTCCGTCCTGCAGGGCGACGGCGCCACCGTCTCCCTCCTGGAGGCATCGCTCGGCGCGGGCACCCTGCTCGGTTCCTTCACCGGCGCCCGGGTACCCGGCCGGCCCGCCGTGGTCGGCTCCGCCTGCCTGGGCGCGATGGCCGTGGCCCTCGCCGTCCCCGGTCTGATCGCGGCGCTGCCCGTCATCTCCGGGGCCCTGCTGGTGACCGGCTGGTGCGTCGGGGTGATCGGGGTCCGCTTCGTGGCCCTGTTCCAGCGGCTGGTACCGACCGCCGACAAGCCGGCCTTCTTCGCCGTCATGCAGGCCGTGCTCGGGGCGACCTTCCCCGTCGCCTCGCTCCTCTTCGGCCTCCTGGGCGACCACCTCTCCGCCCGCACCCTGTGTCTGATCCAGGCGGCCGGACTGGTGCCCGCCGCCGTCGCCCTGCTCCTGCTGCCCGGGCACTCCCCTACGGCGGACGACCCCGTCGCCGACTCCGCGGCCCCGGCGCCGGCCCACGCCGCAGGAGGAACCCGATGACCACCGCAGTGATCGAGCAGGCCACCCCGGCCGACATCGCCGACCTCCGTCAGCTCTACTACGCCGTCTACGGCCCGCACTACCCCACGGCCCTCGGCACCGACCCCGCCGAAATGTCCCGCCTCATCCAGGACCCGTACACCCTCTGGCTCGTCGCCCGTTGCCCCGGTACCGGGGCCCTCGCCGGATCGGCCGCGATCCACGGCGAGCCCGGCAGCCGCATCGGCCGCCTCGAAGGGCTCGCCGTCCACCCGGACCAGCGCGGATCGGGGCTGGCCGGACAGCTGACCGAAGCCCTGTGCGCGGGCACCCTCGACGCCGGCACCCTCGACTCGGTGTACGCCACCGTCCGTACGGTCAGTGCCGGACCCCAGCGGGTCGTGGCCCGCAACGGCTTCCGCCCCATGGGCATCCTGCCGAACGCCGTGGACCTCAGCAGCCGCGAAAGCCTCGCACTCTACGCGCGTCACTCGCCCGGAGTGCTGGACCGCAGGGTTCCCGTCGCCGAGGTGCCCGCCTCCCTGGAGCCGCTCCTGCACACCGCCGGGGCGAGCCTCGGCATCAGCTACGCGGACACCCGGCCCACGGCGCCGCACCCGGTGCCCGCCGGGCCCGCGGCGGCGCCGCTGGAGATGATCGAGGCCCCGGCCTTCGTCCGCCGCCGCTTCCACGCGCACTTCCCCGACACCGGCCGCTGGTTCTACCCCCTGCACACCCCGAACGTCCTCCTCACCCCCGGCGACGGCGGCTTCGAGGTGTACGCGTACCTCAACCGCACCGGCGGGTACTGCGCCCTGGTCGCCGCCCACCCCGACCCCGCCGCCGCCGCGGGCTGGCTGGAGCCGGTCACCCGCACCCTCACCCGCGCCGGGGCCGGCTACGTCGAGGCGCTCGTCCCCCTCGAACACCACGCCGCGCTCTCCGCCTTCACCGCGCAGGGCTTCATCGCCGGCGCCCTGTACCCGGCCATGCGCCGGGACCACGACGGCTTCCACGACTACGCGGTCATGTCCCGCACCACCGAGCACATCGACTTCCGCGGCGTGGTCGTCGACCCTCCGCTCCAACCCTTCCTCGATTCCTATGTGTCGGCCTGGGCGTCGGCACATCTGCCCTCCCGTGAGGTTGCCCCATGACTCCCCCGCCCCCGGCCGTGAACCCCCATCTCGCCCCCGTCGCCGTCCCCGACGCCGCCGCCCTCGCCCGGGTCCAGCAGCTCTGCGACCTGACCGCGCCCTACGCCTCCGGCCCCGCAGAGGAGGAGCTGTTCGCCGCCGCCATGGCGGAGATCAACACCTGGCACCGGGACCGGTCGCCGTTCTTCCGCGGCCTCCACGACGGGGAGCGCCCGGACACCCCGTACGGGGCACCCCTCGTGCACGCGAACTTCTTCAAGCGGCACGAGGTCCTGTCCATCCCGCGGGACGAGGTCCACCTGCACCTGACCTCCTCCGGCACCACCGGACAGAAGTCGCAGATGTTCTTCGACGAGTGGACCATCCGCTCGGCCCAGCGCATGGTCGCCCGCATCTTCGACCACAACGGCTGGATCGACCCCACGCAGGACGTCAACTACCTGCTCTACAGCTACGAGCCCGCGCGCGACCTCAACCTGGGCACCTCGTTCACCGACAACTACCTGTGCGACTTCGCCCCGGCCCGGCAGGTCGAGTACGCGCTGCGCACCACCGGCAACGGGCACGAGTTCGACCCCTTCGGATGCGTCGCCGCACTGCGCCGCTTCGCCGAGGAGGACGCCCCCGTGCGCATCCTCGGCTTCCCCGCGTTCCTCTGGTTCACCCTGGAGCGGATGCGCGCCATGGGGCTGGCGCCGCTGCAACTGCCGGAAGGCTCCCTGGTCATCCTCGGCGGAGGCTGGAAGGGCCACACCGACCGGCAGATCGGCAAGCACGAGCTGTACGCCCGCGTCACCGAGCAGCTGGGCATCCCGTCCGAGCGGATCCGCGACACCTTCGGCTCCGTCGAGCACTGCATCCCGTACATCGAGTGCGCGCGGCACAACCTCCACGCGCCGGTCTGGTCCCGCGTGTTCATCCGCTCCACCCGCACGCTCGAACCGCTCCCGTACGGCGAGCGGGGCTACCTGCATCTGGTGTCCCCGTACATCACCTCCGTACCGGCACAGAGCGTCGTCATGGGCGACCTCGCCTCGCTCCACCCGGGCGAGGAGTGCGGCTGCGAGCTGTCCACCCCGTGGTTCACGATCCACGGCCGCGCCGGTGTCAGCCGCAATCGCAGCTGTGCCGTGGCCGCCGCCGAACTGATGAAGGGAATGTCATGACCGACACCACCACCCACCACTACTGGCAGGGCGCCTTCATCGGCGACGACGAGGCCGCCGACCGCCTGGCCGCGTTGCCCGCCGCCGTGGAGGCCGCACTCGCCGAACCCCTCGACACCGAGACGGTCCTGGCCGCCTGCGACGCCCTCGCCGAAGCCCTGCGCGACCCCGGCCACCCCCTCCGGGAGCGGCTGGCCCCGCACCTGCCCGCGGTCGGCGGGGCGGACGGCCCGGCGGCGGAGGAGCTCTTCGCCGAGCTCGCCGCCTTCCTCGGCCGCGGCTCCCTCACCCGCAAGCTCCACCGCGAGCTGGGAGGCACCGCCCCGCAGCGGCTGACCCGCCCCGACGCGAAGGAGACGGTCTACGAGGCCTGGGCGCCCGTCGGCCTGGTCGCCCACATAGCCCCCGGCAACGCCGCCACCGTCGCCCCGCTCAGCCTGATCGAGGGCCTCCTCGCCGGCAACGTCAACGTCCTCAAGACCAGCGGCGCCGACACCCTCCTCGCGCAGCACCTCCTCGCCGAACTCGCCGCGCAGGACCCGACCGGGGCCCTCGCGGAGCGCATCATCGTGCTGCGCTTCCCCTCCTCCCGCCAGGACTGGCTGCGCCTGATGTGCGCCCCCGCCGACGCCATCGCCGTCTGGGGCGGCGAGGCCGCCGTCGAGGGCGTCGCCGCCCACGTCCCGGCCGGCTGCCGTCTGGTGGAGTGGGGACACAAGATCTCCTTCGCCTACCTCACGCGGGACGGCTGGGCGGACGAGGAGACCCTGACCGCCCTGGCCCGGGACATCTGCCTCTTCGAGCAGCAGGCCTGCTCCAGCCCCCAGGTGGTCTACCTCGACACCGAGGACGCCGGGGAACTCCACGCATGTGCCGAGCGGCTCGCCGCCGCGCTCGCCGCCCGGCCGGCGCCCGCCGGGACGGAGCTCGACCCGGCCGAGTACGCCGAGCTGACCACCACCGAGCACCTCGCCCGCCTGGAGGAACACCTCGGCTTCACCCGCGTCCTGGCCGCCCCCGACGGCACCTGGCGCGTCATCGCCGACACGCGCCCGGCCCTCACCGCCTCCCCGCTGCACCGCACCGTCTGGGTCAAGCCGCTGCCCCGCAAGAACCTCATCGCGACGCTGCGCCCGATGCGCCGCTACCTCCAGACCGCGGGCATCGCGGGCAGCCGCACCGACACCGCCGAGCTGTCCGCCCTGGTCCTGGCGGCCGGCGCCACCCGCGTCACGCCCGTGGGCGCCATGACGGCCGGCTACTCCGGCGAACCCCACGACGGCGTGTACGCCCTCCAGCGCTACAGCCGCCGCGTCGCCGTCCAGGCCGACCGGCGTTTCGCCGCCACCGCCTGCCTCGACGACCTCGCCCGCCCGGTCGCCTTCCCGGCGCCGGCGGGACCGCTGCTCGACAAGGCCGCCGTCCAGGACCTCAACCGCGGCGTCGACCGGGGCGATGCCGAGCTGTACTTCCGCAGCGGAGGCAGCACCGGTACGCCCGCCCTGTCGCTCTTCACGTACGAGGACTACGACACGCAGATGCACGCCGCCGCCCGAGGCCTCCTCGCCGCCGGCTACGACCCGGCGCGCGACCGCACCGCCAACCTCTTCTACTGCGGCGGCATGTACGGCGGGTTCATCAGCTTCTTCTCCATTCTGGAACGCCTCGGCGGTGTCCAGATGCCGATGGCCGCCGGGCCCGACCACCGGGCGACCGCGGAGATGATCATCGCGTACGAGGTGGACACCCTCTTCGGCATGCCGTCCTACCTCTGGCAGCTCCTGCACGAGGCGTCGGACCTCCTGCGCCCCTACGGCGGCATCCGCAAGATCTACTACGGCGGCGAACACTTCACCGAGGAGCAGCGCCGCACCCTCACCGAGACCTACGGCATCGAGGTCATCCGCTCCATCACCTACGGCAGCACCGACCTCGGCCCGCTCGGCTACCAGTGCACGCACAGCACGGGCAGCGTCCACCACCTCCACGCCGACCTGCACACCCTGGAGATCGTCGAGACCGACGCCGACCGCCCGGTGGCGCCCGGGGAGACCGGCCGGCTCGTCTTCACCACCCGCGCCCGCCGCGGCCAGCACCTCGACCGCTACGTCATCGGCGACCTCGGACGCGCCCTGCCGGGCCGCTGCCCCTGCGGCAGCCACGCCCCGCGCTTCGAACTGCTCGGCCGGCTGGGCGAGGTGATGCGGGTGGCGACGTACTTCCTCAACCACCGCCGCTTCGTGGCCATCGCGCAGGAGCGGCTGCACTACAGCGGCGAGATCCAGACGTTCCTGACCAGCGGGCCCGTCCGCGAGGTCCTCACCCTCCGCATGGAGCGCACCGACAGCCTGGACCCGGTCGCGGCGCGCGACGCCTTCCTGGCGGCCTACCCAGAAGTGCGCTCGGCCGTGGCGGAGCAACTGCTGGACTTCACGGTCGAGCCGGTGCACGGCGCCGCGCTGGACCGCACCCCGACGCGTGGTGTCAGTGGTGTCGCGTCATGTGGGCGAGGGCCTGGGCGGCGCTGTCGGGTGCGAACGCGCCGGCGATTCCCTCGGCGGCGCCTTCGGCCGCCTCCGCGGAGCGCGGCAGCATGAGGCGTTCGTAGGCACGGACGGCCTCGTCGACGGTGTTGCCGTCGACGAGGGCGCGGGCGAGGTCGGCGCCGTCGAGCATGGCGAGGTTGGCGCCCATACCGGAGAACGGCGACATGAGGTGGGCGGCGTCTCCCAGGAGGGTGAGGCCGGAGGCCTGCTGCCAGGTGTGGGGTACGGGCAGGGCGTACAGGGGCCGGTTGGTGTAGCCGGTGTCGGTGTCGGTGATGAAGCCCAGCAGGTCGGGGCTCCAGCCGGTGAACCGCTTGAGGAGCGCTTCGCGGACGGCGCCGTCGTCTGCCGGGTCGAGGCCTGCGTGCCGGTGCCAGTGCTCGTCGGTGCGCATGCCGATGTAGACGCGGATGTGCTGGTGGCTGTTGCGCTGGGTGATGAAGGCCTGGTTGCCGTCGAGGGCCATCATGGTGCCGTCGCCGGTGAGTGCGCCGAGGGCGGGGTGGCGGGCGTTCGCGTGGTCGAGGCCGGTTTCGACGAAGGTGACGCCGGTGTAGACGGGTGTCGCGTCGGAGAGCAGCGGGCGGACTTTCGACCAGGCGCCGTCCGCGCCGACCACGAGGTCCGCCTCGGTGGTGGTGCCGTCGGCGAAGTGCAGGCGGTGGACGCCTCCGGTGAGAGGTTCGACGCGCGTGAGCCTGTGACTCCAGCGCACGGTGCCGGGCTCCAGTGAGTTCAGCAGGAGGTCGCGCAGCTGTCCCCGGTCGATTTCCGGGTTTCCGTCCTCGGCGTCGGCCTCCGGCGGGACCGCGTCGAACAGGACGCGTCCGTCGCGCCCGAGCAGGCGCATCTGCCGGCCTTCGGGGCGGGCCAGAGCGTGGAATCCGTCCAGCAGTCCGGCTTGCCGCAGGGCGTTCTGGCCGGAGCCGGGGTGCATGTCGAGGGTGCCGCCCTGGCCGCGGGCCGAACCGGAGGGGTCGCAGTCATGGACCGTGGCGGCGATGCCGTGCCGCTGGAGGATCCGGGCGCAGGTCAGGCCACCGGGACCGGCGCCGATGATCGCGATTCGGGGTGGGGTGGCGGCATGCATGGCGATGCTCCGTTCAGGGGTGTGCTCGACGGGAAGACGGGCCGCGGACGGGCGGCGCCGTGCGGTCGGCCATTCCAGAAGAGCACGCCTCCCCCAAAAGTGCAACAACCCAATTTTCATAGCTGTGCAACCAGAAGGTAGGATGCGGGCATGAGCGAGACGACCGCGGATCAAGAACCGGTGGGGCGCCGCGAACGCAAGAAGGCCGCCACCCGACGGGCCCTTGCCGATGCCGCCCTGCGCCTCTTCCTCGAACACGGCTACGACCAGGTCGGCATCCGGGACATCGCCGATGCCGTGGACGTGTCCACCACCACCCTGTTCAAGTACTTCCCGGTGAAAGAGGCGCTCGTTTTCGACGAGGACGCCGAGCAGGAAGCCCGGCTGCTGGCCGCCGTGCACGAGAGACCCCGTGGCCAGTCCGTCGTGGCGGCCCTGCGCGAGCACGCCCTGAGCTGCCGGGTCGGCCGCCGGGATGCCGACCCCGCCTTCGCGGCCTTCGTCTCGCTCGTGGAGGACACCCCCGCCCTGCGCGAGTACGCCCAGCGCATGTGGCTCCGTCACGAAACCGCACTCGCACACGCGATCGCCGAGGCGAGCGGAGTCCCCGCCGATGATCCGGACTGCGCCGCACTCGCCCACTTCGCGCTGGAGGCACCCCGCAGCGCCCCCGGCCACGCCGACCGCCGCGAGACGGTCACCCGCGCCTTCGACCTCCTCGAACGCGGCTGGAACACCATCGGCCCCAGAGCCTGAGCACGCTCCCGCAGGCGACGCGGCCCGGCGCCGCCTTCAGCCGCCGGGGCACACCACCTTCACGGGCGTCCCGGGACGTCCACGGGGTCAGGCCGGGGGCTTCGGGTCCGGGTCCGGGCCGACGGGCCGTTCCTTCCACGCCATCGTCACGCGCAGGTGGCAGTCGGTGCTGCTCTTGGTGATCACGGCCCCGGCCTCGAAGGCCAGGTCGACGCCGAACTCGACCGTGATCGCGTCGGGGCCGGCCCTGCGCAGCTGGTCGAGTATGGCGCCCGCCGCGTCCGTCACCGACCCCAGAGCGGATTGCAGGCTGCCGGGGAGTTCGCGGATGGCGTCGCCGAGGCGGCCCGCCTTCACCGGCCCGGCCGCCGCCGGAGCCTCCACCAGCAGGAAGCCGCCGTCCGCCAAGGGAATCCGAGCCAGCTGGGTCACGGTTCCTCCTCTGCCCGCGGCCTCGGCCCGCCACCGGGCCCCATCCCCGGTCGCGAGGACGCACCTGCGCCTGCACCTCTGGATGCGATCGTCACCGCACACGGTGGCCCTCGCATCCGGGGTGGGCCGGACGCGTGACGCCGCGGCCCGCCTCTCCCGGCCTGACGAGGCGTGACGCGTTGCACCGGCCGAGAGGCGGCACGGGCCCGGGCAGAGCCGTGCTCTTGCGGGGCGGGGTCGGTTCCTGATCTCGACGCGGTCGATGGAGACCGGGTCCACCGGCTTGTCGAAAGCGAGGTCCGGGTGGGGCTCGTCGCCGTGCTGACGGACGAGGTGGAGGACCGCCTCCGCACTCATCCCGGTGCTGCCGGGCGGTGGTGGGCAGTTCGAGGCAATCGCTCTCCGTGCGGAGCCGGTCCGGTCCCGGGCGACCGGGCCGCCATGGCGGTGAAGGCGGCCGGCTGTTTCGAGAACGCGTTGTGAACCGGTCGGTCGCAGAGATCGGGGTCCGCCAGGATCAGCGCCGAACGCATCTGGCTGAAGATCTCCTTCCGATTGCATCGCCGCCTCATCAAGGTGGCAGTCAGCCTGAATCCGCATGACGACAGAATCCAGGAGACATGGCGCAGCAATTCCATGACGAGGACGGCACCCTCCGGCACCTTGTCGCCCGCCTCGCAGCCGCATATCCCGATATCGACGCAATCCTCGTCGAAGCCACGGTCGAGGACGCCGGCAGGGACTTGAGCGGTGCCAGGCTCAAGACGTTCCTTCCCATCCTCACCGAGCGGAAAGCCAGGCACGCCCTCGACCGGTACCGCGCCAACCGGGCCCAGGGGACGCAGGAAGACACGTGACGCGAAGCGTTGGCCCCGACTCGGGGTGCGGGACGAGGCGTCGTACCACAGCCACGGAGCCGCCGGCCATCTGCCGGAGCGTCGAGTGCGGACGCCCCAGGGGGTTCCCGGCCGGGCCGCCGTGCGCGATGCCGCCGTCCGCGTCCCGGGTCAGCCGCGGACGCGGCTGACCCGGCCCTCGTCCCAGACCGGTGCGTCCGTCTCCACCACCCTGCCGTCCTCCCGGAAGATCAGGAAACGGCTGAACACCCGGGCGAACCAGCGGTCGTGGGTGACCGCCACGACCGTTCCGGTGAAGTCGGTCAGGGCCTGCTCCAGGGCCTCCGCCGAGATCAGGTCGAGATTGTCGGTCGGTTCGTCCAGCAACAACAGGGTCGCCCCGGCGAGTTCCAGCAGCAGGACCTGGAACCGTGCCTGCTGACCGCCCGAGAGGGTCTCGAAGTTCTGGCGTCCGGCGCCTGCCAGGCCGTAGCGGCTCAGGGCCGACATGGCGCCCTGGAGGTCCAGCCCGGGGCGGTCGCCCTCCCCGGCGCCGAGGATGTCGGCCGGGGTGCGGCCGGCCCACTCCGGGTGCCGGTGCGTCTGGGCGAACAGTCCGGGCCGGACGCGTGCGCCCAGCCGGCAGGCACCGGTGTGGCCCACGGTCGGGGCGGTCTCCGCGGAGACCTCGTCCAGCAGGCGCAGGAAGTGGCTCTTGCCGGATCCGTTCGAGCCGAGCACGCAGACCCGGTCGCCGAAGAACACCTCCAGGTCGAACGGCTTCATCAGGCCGCTGAGTTCGAGGTTCTGGCACGTGATCGCGCGGATGCCGGTCCGGGCGCCGCGCAGATCCGGTGCGACCCGTTGCCGGCGCGGCGGCGCGGGCGGCGGTCCGGCCTCCTCGAACTTCCTCAGTCGCGTCTGGGCCGCGTGGTACCGCGAGGCCATCTCGTCGCTGATGGAGGACTGCTGACGCAGGGTCCGGACCAGCTGCTTGAGCTGCTCGTGCTTCTCGCTCCAGCGCTGACGCAGTTCCGCCGCACGCTGCCAGCGGGCCTCGCGGGCCTCGCCCCAGCCGGCGAATCCTCCGCCGTGGGTCCAGGCCGTTCCTCCCTCCAGGGTCACGACCTGGCCTGCCGTGCGGCTCAGCACCTCGCGGTCGTGGGTGATCAGCAGCACCCCCTTCCGGGTCTGGGTGAGCTGTTCCTCCAGCCAGCGCTTTCCCGGAACGTCGAGATAGTTGTCCGGTTCGTCCAGCAGCAGCAGTTCGGCCGGGCCCCGGAGCAGGGCCTCCAGGACGAGGCGCTTCTGCTCGCCGCCGGACAGCGTCGTCACCTCCCGGAACTGCGCGGCCTGGAAGGGGACACCGAGCGCGGCGACCGTCACCGTGTCCCAGAGCACCTCGTGGTCGTACCCGCCGGCCTCGCCCCAGTCCACCAGCGCCTGGGCGTAACGGACCTGGGTGGTCTCGTCATCGGCCTCCATCATGGCGAGTTCGGCCGCGTCGAGGGCGGCGGCCGCCGTCCGCAGCGGCACGGGAGCGACGGTGAGCAGGAGGTCCCGGACGGTGCGGTCGTCGCGCAGGCTGCCGATGAACTGGGGCATGACCGCGACGGCGCCCTGGCTCCGGAACGATCCCTGCTGCGCCGGGACGTCGCCCGCGAGGGTGCGCAGGAGCGTGGTCTTGCCCGCGCCGTTGTCACCGATGAGCGCGACGGTCTGGCCTGCCGGCACCCGGAACGAGACATCGCTGAACAGCTCGCGTCCATCGGGGAGAACGTGTCCGAGGGAGACGGCTTCGAGGTAGCCCATGGGGGCAGATGCTAGCGGCCGGACACGCTCGGGGCGATTCGTTTTCCGGCGGCCCGGCTGATGGATTTTCGGCCTTGTGGCGCATTCTCAATTACCGCCCATCGGCAAATGATTATGCGACTGATCTGGCTATTCACTCGCCGGTTTCGGGGCTGCACCGATTTCTTGCATCATGCACCCGGATACGGAATGGTTGTGCCCGACAGGGACTTCGGGGAGGGATCACCTGACCCCACTGTGGGCTGCTGTGCCTGCGTGTATGCGGGTGCGTGCGCGGCGCCCGTCCCTCTTTTCCCAACGTGCCACTCCTCCATTGAAATGCGAGAGTCAGCCGATGCCGCCCATCCCCGCCCTGCACTCCGCGGCTCCCTCCACCCACCCGGATCCCGTCACCGTCGCACTCGTCGGGGCGGAATTCGGATGGGGAAGCTCGGGAAAACTGAGCGCGGTGCTCTCCGCATTGCGAGACCGGTCGACGCCTCCTCTGCGGTTCGTCGGAATGGCGTCGGGACTGGGCCGGCCCCTGCTCGCCGAGCACGCGGTGGACGGCTGGTACGACCTGCCGGGCGACGCCGGTCCGTCGGCCGCCGCGGTCGAGGAGTTCGTACGGTCACAGGGGGTGCGGGCCGCCGTGGTCGTCCTGGACGGCGCGGCCGCGGCCGCGCTGCTGGCCGTCGGCGTGCCCACGGTTTTCCTCGACAGCCTTCCCTTCCTCTGGTCCGAGGGTGACCGGGCCTCGCTGCCGCTGGACGCGACGGTGTACTGCGCCCAGAAGAGCGTCGAGCTGCCGCCCGAGTGCCTGGCCGTCCTGGCCGACGCCCGGGAGCTGCACTGGGTCGAGGCGGTCATCGCCCGACCCGGCGCCTCCGGGCCTGAGCGCGGCGCCCGGCCACGCGCCGGACGCCCGTACCGCAGGGCACTGATCAGCCTGGGCGGTCTGCGGGCGCCGGGTCTGGTGGATCCGGGGCACTATCCGCGCCTGGTCGTCCCGGCCGCCCTCGAAGCCCTCGCCGCCCACGGGATCGAGGAGGTGCACATCGCCGGCAACCTGCCCGGCGACCTCGCGGGTCGCCTCGTCGACTCCTCCGTCGCCCCGCCTCGAACGACCGCCGGCCCACTGGGGCACGGCGCGTTCCTGGAACGGCTGGACGCCTGCGACGTCCTGCTCACCTCCCCCGGTCTGACCACCCTGCTGGAGGCGGGCGGACTGAAGGTCCCCACCATCTGCCTGCCGCCGCAGAACCTCAGCCAGATCTTCAACGGCCGGTACCACAGCCAGGCGCTCGGGGCCCGGGTGCGGGTGCCGTGGCCCAAGGACGTGCTCGTCGAGGACGAGGCGCTGGCGCTCCGTTCGCAGGGCGAGGACCACGCTCTCGAACGCATCTACGGCGCGATCGGGGCGGCGGCGCAGGGCGACGACCGAAAAGCGATCGGCCACGCCCTGCGCGACGGCGTCCTCGACGCACTGCGCCGGTCCGCCGGAGTCGACGAGTGGGGCGCCCTCACCACCGCGGTCGGCACCGGCGGCGCGGCCCAGGTGGCCGACGCGCTGCTCGCGGTCCTGGCCGCGGCGGATACCCACCCCTGATCCGGCCGAACCTCACGTACCGGTCCGCCCGGTAACCGCCCGGCGCCGTTCCACCCGCCCCGTTCCACCCATCCGTCCCACCCGTCCCGTGAGTGGCCTGGAAGGTCTGCACCCCGTGCGTACACGCGATCGCTACCTCTTCATCAGGATCCTCGAAGCCTGCAACGCCGACTGCTTCATGTGCGAGTTCGCCCTTTCCCGCGACACGTTCCGCTTCTCCCCGGAGGACTTCGAGGACCTGCTGCCCAAGGCCCGGGATGCCGGCGTGGGCTACATCCGCTTCACCGGAGGCGAACCGCTGATGCATCCGGACGTGGTGGAGCTGGTGCGCTCGGGCACGGCCGGAGGGATGAGGATGTCGCTCATCACCAACGGCTCGCTGCTGCCCCGGATGGCCGCCCCCCTGGCCGAGGCCGGCCTGGCCCAGGTGATCGTCAGCCTGGACGGCTCCTCGGGCGCCACCCACGACGTCTACCGGCGCTCTCCCGGCATGTTCGACAGCGGGCTGCAGGGCCTGCGGGCCGCCTCCGCGCTCGGCGTCCTGCCCAGGGTCAACACCGTGGTCGGGCCGCACAACTACACCGAGATGCCGCGGCTGCAGGAGGTCCTCACCCGGGCGGGGGTGCGCCAGTGGGAGCTGTCCGCGCTCAAGCTCGACCGCACCATCACCTACCCCGACGCCGATCACGTCCGCGGCGTGTGCGATCCGATCTACGACGCCGACCCGGCCGCGCTGCTGGTCCCGATGGGCAAGCGCTTCTACGGCGACACCCCGCAGGAGCAGGAGCGGTACTTCTCCCGGTCCGTCACCCCGCGCGCCGCCGAACCGCTGTGCCACGTCGCCGACGACGTCATCTACGTCGACGGCAAGTACGGGCGGACGTACGCGTGCAGCTGCATCCCCCACCGGGAGGGCCACGACGGGCCCGGTGGTGCGCCTCTGCGGGAGCAGGGGGTGATCCGGCTGGACACCCCGGCGTTCCGGGCCCACGCCGACTACTTCCGTGAGCGCGGGCCCGAGGTGTGCGGCGGGTGCTCCACCACCGCCGCCGGATACAGCGACGACGTGGCCCGGCTCGGGGCGGTGGGAGCATGGCACTACTGACCGCGGCGGAGGATCCCCCGGCTTCGCCGGGCACCCGCACCGCGCACGGCCCGCGGGTGCTGCTGAGCGCCCGCGAGGACCGGCTCGACTCGACCCTCGCCCTGCGCCGGGTGGCCGCCCACCTCGGCGGCCTGCGCCGGACCGGCTGGTCCGAGCTCGAACCACCACCGGTCGCGGCGCTGGTCTGCGACGACACGGCCGCCACCGAACGGCTCCTGGACCTGGGCGTACCGGTGGTCCACCTGGAATCGGGCCCCGGCGGACCGCACGCCGCCGGCGCTCCGCCGGGGCGCGCGCTCGGACGGGTCCACCGGCCGGGGTGGCTGCCGTCGTGCGGGCCGCCGGACCGGGAGGTACGGCCCACCGGGGTCCTCGCTCCTCGGCGCACCGGTCGGAGCCGCAAGCGTTCGGGCACACTGCTGCTGCTGTCGCTGTGGTGCGTACCCGACGCCGACGCGGGCGCCTTCGCGTCCGGAGCGCTGCGGGACCTGGCCGCCGCCGCGCTGCGCCGCACCGGGAGCTGCACCGTGGTGGCCGACACCGGGTTGGAGCTCCTGCGGTCCGCCCTCTGCGAGCAGCCTGCCGTACGGGTGCTGCGGGCCGCCGAGGTCGACCCGGACGCGCTCCACGCCGACGCCGCCGTGTTCCTGGCCTCGCCGGTGCTGGGGGCGCTCGCGCTCGCCCAGGCACGGCGGGCCCCGCTGGCCCTGCTGCCACCGCTCGGGTCCGCCCAGCGGAACCTGGCCGACCGGATCGCCGAGGTCCTGCCGCTGCCCTCGGCGGACGATCCCGCCGATCCGGCCCTGTGGGGGCCGTCCGCGGCCGCCGGGGCAGGCCCGTGGCACCTGCTCGACCCGGCCCTGGACGACCTGCGCGGCGCGCAGCGTGTCGCCCGCACCCTGCGCCAGCTCGCACTCGCCCCGCTGTGAGCCCGCCGACAGCCCACCCGTCCGCCCGTCCGCCCTTCTCGACGTACTGCCCCGTCAGCCCGCCGACCCGGCCGCACCGGTCGCGGGCCACCCCGTCCACGTCCTCCGCGTCGTGCTGGAGCCGCCATGTCCGACACCCTTCACGAACCCGCCGCTGCCACCCGCCCCGAACTGATCCGCCCCAGGGTCCCGGAGACCGACTGGGACGACTGGCGCTGGCACATGCGCCGACGCATCACGAACGTCGGGAAGGCCCGGCAGTGGATCAACCTCAGTGCCGACGAGGAGGAGGCCATCGCAGGGGTGGCGGGCAAGTACCGCTGGAGCGTCACCCCGTACTACGCCTCGCTGATGGACCCGGACGACCCCGGCTGCCCGGTACGGCAGCAGGCGGTGCCGGCGCTCGGCGAGCTGATGGAGTTCCCCGGGGCCGAGGTCGACCCGGTCGGGGACACCTACTACCGCAAGACCAACCGGGTGGTGCACAAGTACCCGGACCGGGTGATCATGCTGATCACCGAGGCCTGCCCGGTCTACTGCCGCCACTGCACGCGCAAGTTCCACACCACCGACGTCGACGGCACCTACTTCCGTGACGACGAGGGCGGCTCCTTCGACGAGGACCTGCGCTACATCGCCGACCACCCCGAGATCCGGGACGTCCTGCTGACCGGCGGCGACCCGCTCTCCTACCAGGACGGCAAGCTGGAGGAGATCATCGCCGGACTCCGGGCGATCCCCAGCGTGGAGATCATCCGGATCGGCAGCAGGTTCCCCGTGCTGTTGCCGCAGCGGATCACCGAAGACCTCTGCTCGATGCTCTCCCGCTACCACCCGGTCTGGCTGAACACCCACTTCAACCACCCCAAGGAGATCACCCCGGAGGCCGCGGCGGCGGTGGACCGCCTGCTGCGGCACGGGATCCCGGTCGGGAACCAGACCGTGCTGCTGCGCGGGATCAACGACGACGTCGCCACCATGCGCACCCTGATGACCGAGCTGCTGCGGATCCGGGTCCGGCCCTACTACCTCTACCACTGCGACAACGTCACCGGGGTCTCGCACTTCATGACCTCCGTGGAGAAGGGCTGGGAGATCATGGCCGGCCTGCAGGGCCACATCACCGGGTTCGGCGTCCCCCAGTACGTCCTGACCACCAGGATCGGCAAGATCCCGGTCGCGCAGCCCTCCTTCACCCCCACCCCCGAAGGCCTGCTGCTCCGCAACTACCGAGGCCAGGAGATGGTCGTCGGCGGTGACGCGCAGCCGATCACGGAGTCCGACACACGATGAGCACACTCGACAAGCGGCTCGGCCAGCGCTTCCTGCCCTACGGGGCGAACTACCTCGACTGGTCCGACATGTCGGAGCTACGGGAGGTGATCGAGCACCAGGTCCTGTTCCGGTACCAGACCGAGACCGAGAGCATGGCCTCCCGCCTGGAGCGGACCGTGGCCGAACGCCTGGGTGCGGGCCGCGCCCTGGCCGTGCACAACTGCACGGAGGCACTGCGGCTCGCACTGATCTCCACCCGCCCCGCGATCGGCGACCTGGTGCACATCCCGGCGGTGACGTTCGTCGCGGTGGCCGGCGCGGTGCTGTCCTGCGGCCTGATCCCGGTGCTGGTCGACGCCGACGACTCCCTTTCCATGGACCCCACGCTGCTGCCGCCGGACGCCCAGCGGGTGATCACGGCCCACATGGAGGGCACCGTGGCACCGCTGCCGGCGGACGTGCCGTACCTCATCGAGGACTGCGCCCAGTCCCTCGGCGCGCGTTTCCCCGACGGCCGGTACGTCGGGACGGCCGGCTACGCCGGGACGTTCAGCTTCCACCACAACAAGGTCCTCACCTCGGGCGAGGGCGGGCTGGTCGTCACCGGCGACGACGACGCCTGGGCGATCATGCGGCGCTACCACGACCACGGCTCGGCGCGGGTGCCGGGCCACTACCCGAACTGGAACGAGGACGCCCACTTCGGGGAGAACTTCGTCACCAGCGAGCAGGTCGCGGCCGTCCAGTGCCAGCAGTTCCGGCACCTCGACGAGCTGCTCGCCGGCCTGGAGCGGATGTACGCCATCGCCATGGCCGAGCTGCCCGACCGGCCCGGCCTGGAGGTACTCCCCCGAACCGCCGGCGACGTCAAGGTCAGCCTGCGGTTCCGGTGCGAGAGCAGGGAGCTGCGTGACGCCTCGGTGGCCGCGCTCACCGCGGCCGGCATCGCCAACTGGACGCTCGGGAAGTACCTGCTGCCCGAGCATCCGGTGCTCACCGGCCGCCGTTCGCTCTACCGGGACGGCTTCCCGTGGAACCACGCCCCCGAGGGCCCGCTCGTCCTCAGCCGCGACGGCTTCGCCCGGACCGGGGACCGGCTGGACCGCACGCTGTGCGTACCGCTCTCCCCGGAACTGCCCGAGGAGGAGCAGGTCCTCGCGGCCAAGGCCGTCCGCCAGGTACTGGAGGCGGTGTGAGCGACGCCGAGGTGTTGCTGATGGTGGACGACCGGCCGTCCTCCTTCACCCGCTACGCGGCCCGGGAGCTGGCCGGCCGACTGGTCCTGCTGCGGTTCGCCGCCACCCGCAAGGACCTGCCGGAGGACCACCTGCTCGAAACCGCGCACCTGCCCGCCTTCTGGGTGCGCGAGGGCGCGGCGGCGGCCGAGGAGGCCCGGCGGTACCGGGAGTGGGCCGCCGGACTGCCGGTGGCGCCCACCCGCTTCTGCAACCCGTCGGAGCCCCGGCAGGCCGAGGCCCAGCGGTTCGCGGCCCTCGCCGCACTGCCGCACCTGACCGAACGGCAGGTGGCCCTCGTCCGCGACAAGGCGGTCATGAAGGCCTGCTTCCGGGAACTGGGCCTGCGTACCGCGGAGTTCGCACGGGTACGGTCCCACTCCGAGGTCGAGCGGTTCGCGGACGGGCACGGCTGGCCGGTGGTGCTCAAACCGGTGGACTCGTTCGCCTGCGTGGACACCTACCGTCTGACCGGGCCGGGCGACCTCGCCGGGATCGACCTCGCGGCACGGGAGTGGATGGTGGAGGCGCACCTCGCGGGTACCGAGTGGGAGGTCTGCGCGATCGTCCTCGGCGGCGAGGTCCTCGACGCGTGGCCCAGTGCCATGCCCTGCCGCCCGCTGGACATCGTCGACGGTGCGATGAACGCCAACATCAGCATCGCCACCGGCGAGGGTCCGCCGGTCGACGTGCGCGCACTCGTCCAGCGGATCGTCACCGGGATGGGGATCGACCACGGCTACGCCCACATGGAGTTCTTCCTGATCGACGGCGAGGTGTACGCCGGTGAGATCGGCGTCCGGCTCGCGGGCTGCGAGATCCCCGCCAACCACGGCCACGCGTACGGCTTCGACGTGTTCGGCGCCACCCTGGCCGTCTACCTCGGCCGGCGGCCGGAGCTGGACTACCGCGAGCGCCGCTGTGCGGGGGACCTGCTGCTGCCGCTGCCCGGCTCCGGAACGATCCGGCGGATCACCTCGCGGGAGGAACTCCTGGAGATGCCCGGGGTGGTCGACGCCGTCCTCAAGGTCCGTGCCGGTGATCCGGTGACGGCCCGACGGGCCTCGCACAACGCCTCGGGGTACGCCCACGTCGTGGGAGCGTCGGTCGGGGAGGTGGAGAGCCGTATGCGCGAGGTCCTCTCCCGGTTCGACATCGAGGTGGAGGCGGTGCGGGAGGCCGGCGCCGTGCCCATCTGACACCCGCCCCCCCACCGCCCGGGCCGCCCGCTCGCCCCGGCAGCGGAACGGCACCCGACTCGGCCGCCCCGTGCGGCCATGGAACGGAGACCCGACACGTGACCCACGGCCTGCCCCGTCGCTTCCTCGACCTGCTCACGCGCCCTCGGGTGCGGGGGGCTGCCTGGTGGAGCGTCGTCTCCAGAGTGCCGGTCTACCTGATGTCGCTGGCCCTCGTCCTGACCGTCCGTGAGCAGGGCGGCAGTTACGCCCAGGCGGGCCTGACCGCCGCTCTGTACACGATCGGGATGGCCCTCGGCAGCCCGCTGATCGCCCGCCGTCTCGACCGCAACGGCCGCGCGGCCGTGCTGACCGCGACCGCCGTCGCCTACCCGGCGGCGCTGGCCGTCCTGGTGTGGGCGACCCGCCCGGGCGGCTGGGGGCAGCCCGTGGCGGCACTGGTCGCGGGGGTGGTGCTGCCGCCCGCGAACGCCTGCATGCGCTCGCTCTGGGCGCGGCTGCCGCTGCGGAAGGAGGAACGCGAGACGGCCTACCTCTGGGAGGCGCTGCTCACCGAGGTCCTGGTGATCGGCGCACCGCTGATGCTGGCGGCGCTGATGCTGGTCGGCTCGGCGGGCCTGGCGCTGACGGCGGTCGCGGTGGTGGGAGGCCTGGGCACGCTCGGGCTCGCGTACACGGGCCTGCCGGAGGGCACGGAAGGCGCCCCGGCGGCCGGTCCCGGAGGGGCCCGCCACCCGCTGGGCCCGCTGCGGGAGCCGGCCCTGCTGGCACTGGCCGGGGTCATGGCCGTCTCCGCGGTGCCCATCGGTCTGCTGACCCTGGCCATCCCGGCGTTCGTCGACCGGCACGGTGCTCCGGGCGGTGCGGGGGTCGTCTACGCGTGCTGGGGTGTCGGCAGCGCGCTGGGTGCCCTCTGGCTCGGCCGGTCCCAGTCCCGGGTGGCCCCCGGGGTGCGCCTGCCCCGCCTGCTGCTGGCCTACGCCCTCGGGACGGGGCTGACGCTGCTCGCGGGGTCCCAGCCGGCCCTGGCGGTGGCGCTGGCGGTGGGCAGCGTACCGATCGCGCTGGTCTCCGCCACCGAGATGACCTTGGTGAGCGGCATCGCCGACGAAGGGTCCATGGCGGAGGCGTTCACCTGGGCGTCGCTGGCCACCGTCCTCGGTGACGCCCTGGGCCAGCAGGCCGGCGGGTTGCTGATGGACCCCTTCGGGCCGCGGGTGGTGTTCGCGGCGGCGACCGGGACCGCCCTGGCCGCGGCCGCACTGGCCCTCGCCTGCCGGGGGTTGCTGGCACGACAGGCGGCGCCGGAGGCGGAGTGTGCGGCGTGACGGCCCGGCCCTGCCCGGCAGGCGAGGCCCCCCGTCGGCTCGTCGTGCACCCGTTCGCCGATCGCATCCGATCCCCGATGGCATGTGATCCCTGATCGCAGCCCTTGCCTGATCGCAGCCCTTCCCCCTTCCCCTCCGCTCCCCCGGCGCGGACAACACGAGGTGGTCCACCATGAACGCCGCCATCACCGAGCAGCGGCCCGACCGGCCGTCCGGCCCGGCCCCCCTGTTCCGTCCGGTCACCCGGCAGGAGTTCCCCGGGGCCGTACGGGAGTTCCTGGACTCCCCCCGGCTCCTGCCGGTGCCGGTCCCGACCGAGGACCGCGCGGATCTGGCGGAGAGCATCGGACTGGCCCGCCGGCTCTACGGCGGCCTGCGGCAGCCGCACCCGCTGGACGTCGGGATCCTGCTCGGCGAAGCGCGACTGCCCGAGGGGTTCGCGGAGCTGGCCCGCCCGCTCGCCCGGACGTGGGTGGCCGAGGAGGAGCTGGCCGACGTCGCGGGGTTCCGGGCCCGGCACAGCGGCTCGCTGCTGATCGTCGGCCGGTACGACCGGCTCACCCTCTCACCCGTCCGGGCCCTGCTGATGGCGACCTACCGCGGCCCGCGGCACGGACTGACGCTGCTCAGCGGCCGGGACGATGCCTCGGTTGTCTGGAACGTGGCCAAGCAGTACGCGGAGCCGGCCCTCGACGTCGACGCGCTCGGCCTCTTCACGGACACCGACCGGCCTCCCCGGCTGCCCGGCGTCCAGGTCTTCGACGACCGCGATTTCGAGCGTTCGGACATCCAGGCGCAGATCCTGGGCACCCGGTGGAGGCGAGTGGCCTTCCAGGGACACGGCAAGGACGACAGCGTCAACCTCGGCGAGTTCACCATCTGCGGCCGCAGCGTCCCGGCACCGGCCACGCCCGGGCTGCTCGGCCCGCGCTGCGCCTACGGCCTGCCCTGCTACAAGCCGGAGGACAAGCTGGTCCCCCTCAACCGGGTGGAGGCCGTGGAGCTGGTGCTCAGCGCGTGCAACAGCGGCCCGCTCGCGGACCTCGCGCTGTACGACCCGAAGTACCAGCTGCTGCTGAACGCGCTCGACGGCCCGGCCCGCACCGTGGTCTCGGCGGTGTCGGTGCACGACTCCGACCGGCCGGAGAACGTCGCCTGGATGCACGGAGCCCTCATCGGCGCGGACTCGGTCGACACGCTCAACGCCAGCCTGGCGGGCTCGCACCCCTACCCGGCGTTCATGCGCTTCGGAATGCCCGGGGCGCCGGAGGACACACCGGCGCCCCCCGCTCCGGCGAACCACCGCCCCGACCCGCTCATGCTCACCGTGGGCGGCAGGCTCACCGCCTACCTCGCCTCGGACCTGCTGCCGCACAACCACCCGCTGCGGCCCCGGCTGACCAAGCTGGCCCGCAAGGTCGACCTGTGGGTGGCGAGGCCCACCCATCTCGCCGACCAGTCGCCCGAGCAGATCGACGCCTCGCTCACCGCCGACCTCCAGTCGCTCGACCATGCGATCACCGAGCAGGTCGCGGCCGACCCCGAGACCGAGCTGATGAACTACCCGGCGCACTTCGGAGACCGCAGCAGCCTGGACCCCGAGGTCCGGGAGGTCACCTGCCACTGCGGCCGCCCCGCGCAGGAGTTCACCCGACGGGGCCTGCTCCCGCACGTCCTGGACACCACCTGCGCCGTCTGCATGCGGTGCGGCGACGTGACGTTCCGGATCCCGGACGCGCCCACGCTGCTCGCCCACGCCGCGGACGAAGTCGGGCAGGGCGGGGTGCTGGAGGTACGGGCCACGGTCACCGCGGCCCGGACCGGACCGGTCCGGCTGGGCCTCTTCGTCCCGGGCTACCTGCGCGAGGACACCACCCTCGAACCGGCCACCACCAGGCTCCGGCTCACCGGCGGGCGCGCCGAGGACGTCGCCTTCCGTGTGCGCTTCGCCCCCGGCACCGCCCCGCAGGCCTACTACTTCACGGTGTTCGCCGTGCAGGACCTGGCCGTCTCCACGGCCCGACGCCACTTCGGGGTCGTGCCCCGGACCACCTGACCGACCCCCGGTACCCGACCCGCCCACACCCCCGCAGGGAGAAGGAACATGGACAGCCAGAGCCTCACGGAGCGGGGCACCACGCCCCAGGACGAGCCCGCGATCGAACTGATCGAGCAGAACGGCGAGGTGACCCTCAGCATCGGCGGCGAACAGGCCATGCAGGCGTGGGAGCGGGACCTGATGTGGGCCGGCGCCGACATGCTGTGCGAATACGGCAAGGACTTCTACGAAGTCGGTCTGGGCCTCGGCCTGTCCGCGCTGCGCATCGCCGGGAACCCGGCGACCCGCAGCCACACGGTGCTGGAACTCTTCGACGAGGTCGAGGACCTGTTCAGGGCCCGGCACCCCCACGTACCCGACAACCTCACGGTCGAGCGGGGCGACTTCTTCGAGCGGATCTTCGAGCTGCAGTCGGAGAGCATCGACGGGATGTTCTTCGACCCGGCCCTCGACATGGAGGTCTGGACGGACGCCGCGCTGTGGGCCAGGACCATGCCGGAGGTCGTCCGGGTGCTGCGCCCGGGCGGCGTCTTCATCCCCTTCTTCAGCACCAAGCCGGAACTGCGCTGGCAGTACCTCCCGCACTTCCGCCGGATCCGGGTCGAGCGGCACCCCTTCGTCGCGTACGACACCACCGCGTACACACACGGCGGCACCACCGGCGACGCCTTCATCCAGTGCTTCCTCAAGGACTGACCCGGCCCGCTCCTCGCCCTCGGCCGCGCCCGGCCGCCCGGCCGCGCGCCGGCAGGCCCGCACCCGACACCGCGCACCAGCGCCACTCCGGAGGTACCCCATGGCCATCACACGGCCCGTCGATTCCCCTGACTCCCCCGACTCCCCCGGGTCCCCGGGCTCCCGCCCCGACCTGGGCGTTCGCTCGGTCTTCCTCGCCGGCCCGTTCATCCAGCTCCTGGACCCCGGGACCGGCGAGATGCCGGCTGAGGCGCGAGCCCCGTTCGACGTCCTGATCAAGCACTTCGAGGCGCAGGGGCTCGCCGTGCACAACGCCCACCGCCGCGAGGCGTGGGGGGCGGAACTGATGCGGCCGGAGCAGTGCACCAAGCTCGACCAGGACGAGATCCGCAAGGCCGACGTCTTCGTGGCCCTGCCGGGCCACCCCGCCTCCCCGGGCACCCACATCGAGATCGGCTGGGCCAGCGCCTTCGGCAAGCCGATCGTGCTGCTGCTGGAACGCGACAGGGAGTACACCTTCCTGGTCCAGGGCCTGCACACGGTCGCAGCGGTGGAGTACGTGGTCCACACGGACATCGCCACCTGTCTGCCCGCCGTCGACCGGGCGGTGGACCTGGCCGTCCTGCGGCAGCGGGAGGGCAACGGCGGCCGGTGACCGGGGCCGGGACCGGGCTCCGGCCGTCTCCGGAGCCCGGTCCCGGACCGGAAACGGTTCACCGGCGCTCGTCACCGTCGGCCGTCCCGGTCCCGCGGAGAAGCCCGGCCGCCCGCGGCCGTACGGGCGGCCGGCAGGCGGAACTCCGGGAAGGGCAGGATCCACCCGGTTTCGGCTTCCTCGACCCGCAGCAGGGCTTCGGCCAGCTGCCGCGCCCGTTCCCCCGGCCCGAGCGGTCCGGCCGCGCCGGCCGGCCGCGCCGGCTCGGTCATGCGCCGGGCGGCGTGCCCTTGACGGACCTTGCCGTCCTCACGCGTCCCGAGCGCCGCCTTCGGCACGTGGTCAAAGCCCGTCCTCTGAGTGGTGGCCTTCTTCCTCCTGCTTCCCGTCCCGGCCGGGGCGCGTGTTTCGAGCGGGGATTCGGCGGCGGGGCGGGACACTGGCGCCGTCGGCCGTGGGCATCGTCCTCGTCGCGGCGCTGCCGCAAAGGTCCGATGGTCCCTCGCGAAGGCCCACTCTCCCCTTTCGGCCGACTGCCGTCAGGGGCACCGTGAGGGTGTCGGCCCAGTCGACGAACTTCTCGGTCCGCCGCACGAAGGAGCGGAGATGACGCAGTACCCGATCACCGAGCTCGACGCCCACTGGCGCGCCGCCAACTACCTGGCCGCCGGGCAGATCTATCTCATGGACAACCCGCTGCTGACCGAACCGCTGAGGCCCGAACACATCAAGCCACGGCTGCTCGGCCACTGGGGTACCTCCCCCGGCCTCAACCTCGTGTACACCCACCTCAACCGGGTGATCAAGGAGCGGGGCCAGGAGGCCCTGTGCGTCTGGGGCCCGGGGCACGGCGGACCCGCCGTCCTGGCGAACTCCTGGCTGGAGGGCACGTACGCCGAGACGTACCCGGACATCAGCCGGGACGGCGAGGGGATGCGGAAGCTGTTCCGGCAGTTCTCCTTCCCCGGCGGGGTCCCCAGCCACGTCGCACCCGAGACCCCGGGCTCGATCCACGAGGGTGGCGAGCTCGGGTACTCGCTCGCGCACGCCTACGGCGCGGCCCTCGACAACCCCGGCCTGCTCGTCGCGTGCGTCATCGGTGACGGCGAGGCCGAGACGGGGCCGCTCGCGGCCTCGTGGCACTCGAACAAGTTCCTCGACCCGGTGCGCGACGGCTCGGTCCTGCCGATCCTCCACCTCAACGGCTACAAGATCGCCAACCCCACCGTCCTGTCCCGCATCCCCGAGGACGAACTGGACGGGCTGCTGAGGGGCTACGGCCACGAGCCGCTCTACGTCACGGGCAGCGATCCCCACAGCGTGCATCGGGCCATGGCCAGGGCATCGGACCGGGCCATGGACCTCATCTCCGAGATCCGCAGCGCGGCCCGGACCGGCGGGGGCGACTTCAGCCGCCGCCCGTGGCCCGTGATCGTCCTGCGGACCCCCAAGGGCTGGACCGGCCCGGCCGCGGTGGACGGCGACCCCGTCGAGGGAACGTGGCGGGCCCACCAGGTCCCGCTGGCCTCCGTACGGGAGAACCCCGAGCACCTGCGGATGCTGGAAGAGTGGCTGCGCTCGTACCGGCCCCGGGAACTCTTCGACTCCGAGGGCCGTCCCACGGAGCGGGTCCTGGCCTGTGTGCCGCCCGGCGACCTGCGGCTCGGCGCGACGCCGCACGCCAACGGCGGGCGGCTGCTGCGTCCGCTCCCGCTGCCGGAGCCCGATGTCCACGCGGTCGCGGTGGACAAGCCCGGCCGCTCGGTCCACGAGCCCACCCGGGTGCTGGGTTCCCTGCTGGCCGAGGTGATGAGGGAGACCGAGGACCGGCGTGACTTCCGCGTCGTCGGCCCGGACGAGACCGCTTCCAACCGGCTCGACGACCTCTTCGACGTCACGGGCAAGGCCTGGCAGGAGGCGACCGAGCCCACCGACGCGCACCTGGCACGCGGCGGCCGGGTGATGGAGATCCTCTCCGAGCACACCTGCCAGGGCTGGCTGGAAGGGTACCTGCTGACCGGCCGGCACGGGCTCTTCTCCACCTACGAGGCCTTCGCGCACATCGTCGACTCGATGGTCGCCCAGCACGTGAAGTGGCTGCGGACGGCGCGCGAGCTTCCGTGGCGGGCGCCGATCGCGTCCCTCAACTACCTGCTGACCTCGCACGTCTGGCGCCAGGACCACAACGGCTTCTCCCACCAGGACCCGGGCTTCGTCGACCACGTCCTCAACAAGAGTCCGGAGGTCGTGCGCGCCTACTTCCCGCCCGACGCGAACACCCTCCTCGCGGTCGCCGACCACGTCCTGCGCAGCCGGGACCAGGTCAACGTGATCGTCGCGGGCAAGCAGCCGTCCTTCGACTGGCTGCCGATGGACCAGGCCCGGACCCACTGCGCCCGCGGCGCCGGCATCTGGGACTGGGCGGGGACGGACGACGGCACGCGCGAGCCCGACGTGGTGCTGGCCTGCGCGGGGGACGTCCCGACCCAGGAGGTGCTCGCCGCGGCGGCGCTGCTCCGCGAGCACCTGCCGTCCCTGGCCGTCCGGGTCGTCAACGTCGTCGACATCACGCGCCTGATGCCCCGGGAGGAACACCCCCACGGGATGACGGACGTCGAGTACGACTCCCTGTTCACCGCGGACACACCGGTGATCTTCGCCTACCACGGCTATCCGTGGCTGATCCACCGGCTCGCCTACCGCCGGGCCGGCCACCCCCACCTGCACGTTCGCGGCTACAAGGAGTCGGGCACCACCACCACGCCCTTCGACATGGTGGTGCGCAACGACCTCGACCGCTACCGGCTCGTCATGGACGTCCTCGACCGCGTTCCCGGTCTGGCGGAACGCTCCGCAGCCCTGCGCCAGACCATGGCCGACCAGCGGATCCGCCACCACGACTGGATCCGTGCCCACGGTAGTGATCTCCCGGAGGTCGTTGACTGGTCCTGGCCGTACTGACGGCCCTGCGCGAGAACGTCCGGGCGCCGGCCCCCTATCGGCCGGTCCGGCCGGGGCGGTGCCGGCGCAGCGTCGCCAGCCGCCGTTCGTACTCCTCGTCGTCGACCTCGCCGAGAGCGAATCGTTCGGCGAGGAGCTGCTCGGCGGAGGGTGCCGCCGGATCGTCCTGGCGGCCCACGGGACCGCGTCCGGCCGTGTGCACGACGAGAAGCACGACCGCGACGATCAGCAGTATCAGGAAGACCGAGCTGAGGGACATGGCGAACCAGCCCCACCCGTTCATGCCGTGACCGTTCCAGTACATGGGTTCACCCACTTCCGGTGCGGGCACCCGTCGCTGAGGTCCGGCGGTGGGATCCCGCTGGGACCAGCTTCCGTCCCGATGATGCCTGCGGGCATGAGCCGAACGGGGCGCCGCTCCGGACCGGTCGGCCCTCGCGGTTCCGCGGGCCGCCCGACAGACTGGGAAGAGACGCGAAGGGAGGCCACCATGCGCACCCGTCCCCCTACCCAGGTCACCGCCCTGCCCCCGGAATTCCGTGCCCGCCTCATGGAGCACGCCCAGGAGGTCAGCTTCGCCGGTGGCACCCGTCTGTTCAACGAGGGTGGCGTGGCCGACCGGTTCTGGATCATGAAGTCCGGTGTCGTCACGCTGGACCTGCACGTGCCCGGTCGGCAGGCCGCGGTCGTGGAGAGCCTCGGCTCCGGCGAGCTGGTCGGCTGGTCGTGGATGGTCAAGCCGCACCAGTGGCATCTGGGTGCCGAGGCCATGACGCCCGTACGCGCCTACCAGTTCGACGCGGCCGAAGTGCGCACGCTGATGGACGCCGATCCGGCCCTCGGCTCCGCCGTCGGCGCTTGGGTGACCCAGGTTCTGGCCCATCGACTGCAAGCCGCACGGATACGTCTGCTCGACCTGTACGCCCCCCACGGCAGCGGAAGCACCGTCTGAAGCCCCGATCGCGGGCCGTCACCCCGAGGACCCGGATGTCACGGTGGCAAGAGCCGCCCGCATGATGGCGCGCGCGTCACGCGGTGGGAACGGTGATGACCGGGCAGCGGGCACGGTGCAGGAGGCCGTGGACGACGGAGCCGAGGCGCATGCCGCTGTACCCTCCGCGACCCCGGCGGCCCACGACCACGGCCAAGGCGTGCTCGGCGGCCTTCGCCAGTTCCTCCACGGGATGCCCGATGGGGATCTCGTGCCGGACCGTGACATCCGGGTAATCCGCCGACCAGCCGGCGGTCGTCTCGGCCAGCAGCCGTCGCCGGGCCCGCAGCGCCACCTCCTCGTCCTGCGACGTGAAGACCGGGGGCTCGAACACCGAGAGGGCCCGTAGCTGCGCTCCTCGGAGGTCGGCTTCCTCGTAGGCGAAGGCGAGGGCGGCCTTGGAGGATTCGCTCCCGTCGATCCCCACGACCACGTAGGGGGGCTGTTGGCTGACGTGCTCGGCATCACCGACCACCACCACCGCACAGTCGGCCTGCGCCGCCACGGGGACGACCAGGGATCCGGCGCTGAAGACCTCGGCCGCCCGGCCCAGGTGACGTGAACCGAGCACGACCATGCGCGCTTCCCCCGACAGCCGGCCGATGACGGCTGCCGGAGGTCCTTCCAGGACGTCGCCGGCCACCTGGAGTTCCGGATGGCGCTCCCGCGCCCAGACCAGGGCCTCGTGCAGTGCTTGGGCTCCGGCCTGGCGCAGGGCCGTCCGGTGTGGTGTGTCTTCGGCGTGACGGGTGTTGTCCCGCGCCGGCACGGCGACGACCAGGTGCAGGCCGAGCCTGCGCCGGTGGGCCTCGTCGGCCGCCCACGCCAGGGCGAGACGCCAGTCCCTGGCCGGGTCGATGCCGACAACGAGTTCACGGCCTTCGGCGGTCCTGCCGCTCATGGGTCGCTCCACATCTCTCGACCGTGCCGGGGAAGCAGAAGGACGGGGCAGTGGGCATGGTGCACCAGAGTGTGGGTGACCCGCCCGAGGCTGGGACCCATGTATCCGGGCGCGCGACGACCGCCCATGACCAGCAGGTCCGCGTGATGCGACGCCTCGACCAGGACACCGGCCACCGACATGGTCCTGTCCGCGTCCGCTTCGACCGTGAGGTCGGGGTATTCGTCCCGGATCTGCTCCGTGACGGCCTTCAGCTTCTCGACGTGCTCGCCCGCGAGGGCCTCCAGGTCGTCGACCATGGTCAGGACGTTGCCGACGGACTGCAGCATGTTCCATACGTGCAGCAGCCGCAGCTCCGCCTTGCGCAGCTCCGCCTCACGTGCGGCGTACCGGGCGCACGCGAGGTCGTGCTCGTCCCGGACGGCCACGACGACGGCCCCTGCCTCGGTTCCGCTCTCCGCTCCCCTGACCACGACCAGCGGGGTCTTGGCACCCGCTGCGGTCTTGAGGGCCACCGAGCCGAGCGCGAGAGGGCCGAAGCCGCCCCGGCCCCGGTCGCCCACCACGATGGTGCCGTGGAGCCCGGCGGCCCCGTGGAGGCTCGTCACCGGATCGCTCCGGCTGAGTTCCGTGGTGACGCGCAGGCCCGGGTGTTCGGCCGCGACCGTCTCGGCGGTTTCCCGCAGGAGTCCGCTACCGGCCTCATGGAGCCGTTCGATGGTGTAGGCCGACAGGCGCAGGGCCTTCCCGTCGGTGTCGGCCCCGTGGACGATGTGCAGCGGGCGGTCGCGGCGTGCGGCCTCCGCGGCGGCCCACAGCACTGCCGCGGGCGCGGCACCGGACCCGTCGACACCCACGATGACCGAGCTGATGTCCGGGTCTCGGACGGTCCCTTCCATGGTTCCTCCTCACCGAGCCGGTATGCGCAGCCACCACGCTGGCACTGGGCCTCCCTCTCCCGAAGGGCCGCTCAGGTCCACATTCGGGGCCAATGGTCCCCATCGGGCTCCTCCCGCCCGCGTCCGTCGGCCCGAGGTGACCCGAACGGTCCCCCGCGGAGGACCGTTCGGCCCTCGTCGCCGCGACCGGACGTAGCGCAACGTTGACTGCGAATCCTCGGAGAACGGGCCGCTCGGGGCCCCGTGAGACGGCCGGAGGTGCCTTCGTGAAGCACATCAAGGTGGGAGACCTGATGACGGGCGAGGTCGTCTGCGTGGTGTCGGCCACTTCCTTCAAGGACGTCGCGAAGTTGCTGGCGCAGCATGACGTCAGCGGACTTCCCGTCGTCGACGATCAGGACCGGGTCGTCGGCGTCGTCTCCGAGAGTGACCTCCTGGCCAGACAAGCGAATCCCGTCGCCACGGAATCCCCCGAAGCCTCCCCCGTCGGGGAAGTCACGGCCGGCGAGGTCATGTCCACGCCCGCGGTGACCATCCACGCCGAGGAGACCGCCGCCGACGCGGCACGCCTCATGACACGCCGGAGCGTGGAGCGACTGCCCGTCGTGGACGAGGAGGAACGTCTCGTCGGTATCGTCACCCGGCGTCACCTGCTGCGCCTCTTCCTGCGTCCGGACGCCGAGATCCGACGCCGTGTGACCGATGACGTACTCGGCGACACCCTGGGGCTGAGAGCCGACGCCGTCGAGGTCCACGTGGTGGACGGGGTCGTCACACTGTCCGGCGCGGTGGACGGGCAGAGCCAGGTGCCGATCCTGATCCGTCTCGTCGAACAGCTTGAGGGAGTGGTGGCGGTCGCGTCCGGTGTCACCGGACGCGTCGACGACTCTTCGCTCGCCCCACCGACCCGAACGGCCCGGAGCGTGCCGTCGTAACCGGCAGTACCCGGCAAGCCCCGACCAGGGTGGCCCGGCGCCGGTCCTGCCGCACGCCGGACGTCGATGTGTCGGCATGAGGAGGGCACCATGGGGCACCGCAGCGTCGCGGACATGATGACGCCCGCCGCCGTCACCGTGCAGCGTGGTACGGCGTTCAAGGAAGTGGCTCGTCTGCTGCACGAATTCGGTATCACGGCCGTGCCCGTCGTGGACGGGGCCGGGCGTGCCGTGGGGGTCGTCTCCGAAGCCGACCTGCTCGGGGGCCTCGGTACCGGAGGCGGTGCGGATACGGCCGGCGATCTGATGAGCAGCCCGCCCGTCACCGCCCGGCCGGAGTGGAGCGTGGTCCGGGCGGCCCGGCTGATGCGCGAGCACCGGATCAAGCGCCTTCCCATCGTTGACGGCGAGAACCGGGTCGTCGGCGTACTCAGCCGGAGCGACTTGCTCCAGCTCTTCCTCCGCCGCGACCGCGCCATTCAGGAGGAGATCCTGGAGGACGTCCTCACCCGGACCCTGCGGCTGCGCCCGTCCGCCCTGACCGTCGATGTCGCCGACGGCGTCGTGACCCTGAGCGGCACCGTGGCCCGGTCGAGCCTCGTCCCCATCGTCCTGCGGCTGTGCCAGAGCGTCGACGGAGTGGTGGATGTGGTCAATCGGCTCACGTTCGAACGGGACGACATGTCGGTCGACGTGCAAGACGCCGCGGGACGGTAGGAGTAGACCGTGAGACACCGAGAAGTAGGCGAGCTGATGACCCGCGAGGTCGTGACGGTACCGGGTGATGCCGCGTTCAAGGACATCGTCCGCACCCTCACCGAGCACCGGGTATCGGCCGTCGCCGTCGTCGACAGCGCGGGACATCCCCTCGGAGTGGTGTCGGAGGGAGACCTCCTGCCGAAGTCGGCCGACCAGGGGGACTTCCTCCGCTCCCTGCCCGCGCCCGAGGCCTTGGAGCGCGAGAAGGCCGGGGCCACACGGGCCGAGGAGCTCATGTCGGCTCCCGCCGTGTGTGCCGGGCCGGCCTGGACCGTCGCCGAAGCGGCCCGGCTCATGGAGGCACAGGGCGTCAAACGGCTGCTGGTCGTCGACGCGGCGGACGAGCTGGTGGGCATCGTCAGCCGACGCGATCTGCTGAAGGTCTTCCTGCGCGACGACGACACCATCCGCCATGAGATCACCGGCGAGGTCCTCGACCGCACCCTGCGCCAGGACCCCGGCACCATCACCGTCGAGGTGACCGACGGCCGGGTCGAACTGCACGGCTCGGTGCAGTTCAAGAGCCTGATCCCGGTGATCGAAAGGCTGTGCCGCACCGTCGACGGAGTGGTCGGGGTGACACAGCACCTCGCGTACGCCGTCGACGACGGGGCACCCGCCCGCTGAAGCGCGGCTCCCTCGCCGGCGGGCACGGCCCGCCTTCCGGCCACACCCCTGAGGACGCCATGGATCACCGCATCACCGTCGGCCTCGACGGATCTCCCGAAAGCGGAGCCGCCGCCCGCTGGGCGGCGCGCGAGGCCGCGCTGCGCGGCGCGGAGCTGCGCCTCTTCCACGCCGAGGGGTCGTCGGTGCCGGTGGGTGCTCCCGCAGCGACCTCCGAGGTACGGCGCGGATGGGCCGAGGCCCTCCTCCAGGACTCGGCTGAAGCCCTGCATCACGTCCATCCGGAGCTGCGCATCACGAGGGAGTCGTTCGACGGCCCGCCCGCGGCCTCGCTGGCCACCGCCGCGGCCAGCGCCGACCTGCTGGTTCTGGGATCCCGCGGGCTCGGCACCCTGACCGGCTTCGTCCTCGGCTCCGTCGCCATGGCCGTGCTGCACTCCACTGGGCGGCCCGTCGTGCTCGTACGCGGCGGGGAGGGCGGATCGCCTCGCCCGGCCGTCGAGCAGGCCCGCCGCGACGTGGTCGTCGGCGTCGACATCAGCCGGCCCTGCGACGCCGTGCTCGCCTTCGCCTTCGAGGAAGCCGCACGCCGGTCCTGCCGCCTGCACGTGCTGTACGCCTGGCCGCTCCCGGTGATGGTCGGGTACGGAGGGGGCTACGATCCCCGCGTCCATGCGGAGATCAACGAGAACATGACGGCCGACCTGGCCGAAGTCCTCGGACCCTGGCGGGACCGGTTCCCCGCCGTCGACGCGACCGCCCGGACCCCCATGGGACGCGCCGCGCAGAAGCTCGTGGATCGCGGCGCCGAGGCCGGCCTGATCGTCGTCGGTCGCCGCATCCGCCGCTCGCCGTTCGGCGCCCACATCGGCTCGACCACACACGCCGTGATCCACCACGCCCTCACGCCGGTGGCCGTCATCGCCCACGACTGAGCGGGGTGCCTCCCCTCCGGGTCGGCAGTGGGCCCGGTCCGGTGGTGTGGCGGTGCGGCGGGGCTTCAGTCGTCACCGGCCTCCCGGCCCGGACGGAGTCGGCCGGACCAGCCCGGTTCGACGCGTTCCCAGTCCCGCTCCCAGTCGGCCAGGTTGTGCGCTTCCACGCCACGCAGCCGCAGGGAGACGATTCCTGCGGCCGCGAGCGTGATCAGGCCCGCGCTGCCCGCTCCGGCCGCGACGGCGTCCGACAGCAGTTCGGTCGCGCCCCGGGGAACGGAGGCCATCGCGCCGGTGTCGTCGACCCACAGCGGGACGGTGTGCCCCACGGGCGTTCCCGCCGGGACGGGCAGAGTGGCCGTGTGCGGGGAGGCGGGGGGATACCACCACTGCACGCGGGCCACGGTGGTGGCGTCGTTGACCCCGGTCGGGAGGTGCCGCGTGACTTCGCCGACGGTGGTCGCTATCACCTGGTGTCGCTCCCGTGCCTGCGCCGCGGCCGCCCGGAGCCCGTTTTCCATGGAGGTGAGTCCCACCTGGACCCCACAGGCCACGGCGAGAAGGCACGACAGCGCGAAGACGAGGAGCCAGCGGCCGCGGGTACGGTCCGTCGCCCGCCGGAGCGGGTTGGCCTGCGCATGATGCCGGTGCCGTCGACTCGGGGGGCCGTCCCGCGAACCCCTGCGTCCTGGTCCGGACGAGCTTCGGTGGAACATGTCGCACCTCCTCGCTGCGACGGTGCCGACCCGCTCAGTGCGCAGCGCTGGGTCCGGCGCTGGAATGATGGGCCCGGCTCCGGCTGATCCGTGAGGCGACGCCGGCCGTCGCCCCGTGCTTGCTGCCGTGGGCCACGAGCACTCCCTTCCGCGTCCTGACGACTCTCCGTTGCCACCGGTGGCCGTCCGCTTCGGCCGTGGGTATCAGGGCCGGGGCTCCCGGTGGTCCTTCTCCTCCATGCTCTCAGTGTGCCCCGCGTGGAAGGTGCCTCGCCTCCGCTCCGTCCCGGTTCCCGGCATCACGGGCTCGCCTTCCGCCACCCCCGCGGGGCGCCGTTCTTCGGGCAGGGCCGGGGGGCAGCTCGAAGGCAGACGGAACCAGCGTTGCCGTCCCGGGGCCACGCTCGCCCGTCGTCCGCCCGGCAGTACGAGGTGCACGGGTCCGGACGTCGAAGCGGGGACGGTGATCCCGAACCGGCCCGGCAGGAACCGGACGCGGATGCCCCGGTGCTCCCGGTAGCAGAACGCGAACGTCGAACGGGGTACGTCACCCAGCGGCACGGGGTCGACGCGCAGTCCGTCCGGACACGCCTCCAGCCCGACGACGACGCGCTCGACCAGGTCGAGCGTGCCGCCCATGGCTCCCAGGTGGATGCCTTCGCCGGTCGTGCCGCCCTGGATGTCGGTGACATCGCTCAGCAGGGCCTCCTGGCAGAGCGGCCAGGCGTCGCCGCCCCTCTGCCGGGCGAGGACCCAGCCGTGCACCAGACTGCTGAGCGTCGAACCGTGACTGGTTCGTGCGAGGTAGTGGGCGACGGTCGCGCGCCAGGTGGCGTCCTGGACCGGGTAGCCGAGCCGCGCGAGGATCTCGTACAGCTCGGCGGGCCGGAAGAGGTAGCCGAGCATGAGGGTGTCGGCCTGTTTGGAGGCCTGGTAGCGGTTGACCGTGTCGCCTTCGGCTTCGACGCCTTCGGCTTCGAGGATGCGGTCGAGGCGGCAGATGTCGCGATAGCGGGCGCGGTAGGCGTCCCAGTCGAGTTCGGCCAGGTCACCGTAGCCCTCGAACTGGCTGATGACTCCGCTGTGGAAGGGCACGTACAGCCGCCGTGAGATGTCCTGCCACCGGTCGAGGTCGTCGGTGTCGAGGCCCATCGCCGTGGTCAGCTCGCCGCGGCGGGCTGACAGGAGTTCGGCGTGGAGGTCGAGGGCTCGGGCGAGCACCCAGGCAGCGGTGACGTTGGTATAGGCGTTGTCGTCGATCCCGGGTGTGGCGGAGTCCGGGTAGGCGTCGTGGTATTCGTCGGGGCCCAGGACTCCCCGGATCCGGTAACGCCGTAGCTCGGGGTCGTACGCGGCGGCGGTGGCCCAGTAGTGGGCGATGTGCAGCAGGAGTTCGGCGCCGGGCGCGTGCATGAACCCGGTGTCGCCGGTGGTCTGGCCGTAGCGCCAGACGTTCCAGGCGATGGCCGATCCGACGTGGCGCTGCAGGTGCGAGTGGTCGGGCAGCCATCTGCCGGAGCGGGGGTTGAGGTGCAGCGTCTGCGTCTCCTCCTGGCCGGAACTCCCGCTCTGCCAGGGGAACATGGCACCCGCGAAGCCAGCCCGGCGCGCGGCGTCGCGCGCCGGTGGCAGTCGGCGGTACCGGTACATGAGCAGGGAGCGGGCGACATCGGGGAAGTGCAGGGTGACGTAGGGCAGGACGAAGAGCTCGTCCCAGAAGACGTGCCCCCGGTAGGCCTCTCCGTGCAGTCCCCGGGCCGGCACGCCCACGTCGAGCTTCGCGGTGAAGGGGAGAGCGTCTGGAGGAGGTGGAAGGTGTGCAGGCGCAGGATGCGTCCGGTCTCGCCGGGTACTTCCAACTCCCCATCGGCCCAAAGCCGTTCCCAGGCGGCCCGGTGCGTGGTGAGCAGTTCGGGAAAACGCGGTGCTCGCGCCGCGTGGTCGACGGCCTCTCGCAGGGGCTCCGCCGCGGGCCGGTCGAGCGACGTCCGCAGGGCGGCGGTCTTCACCACCGCCACGGGTCTTCCTCGGGAGATCGGCAGCCTGAGCGTCTGGACGGCGGCCGTGCCGGTGCAGGACACCGCCACGGGGCCGGGGGGCCGCGAGGAGACGCGTACGGCGAGTGCGATCCGGATGCGGGACGAGGTCGTCGTACAGCCCAGCCATGCGACGCCTTCCGGTTCGACGCCGGCGTGGTGGTCGGCAGCCACTCGCCCGGTGGTCCGCCCTCCGGCAGACAGCGGTAGCGCAGCGCCGTCCAGTCCGGAAGCCGGACCATGTCCTCGTTGGTGACCTGTGCGCCCGCCACGGTGGAGACGAGACGGTTGTAGCAGCCCGCGAGGTAGGTCCCCGGGGAGTGGACCGCGTCGGCCGCGGTCTCGGGCGCCGATCCCCGTGTGGCGAAGCGTCCGTTGCCGAGGGTGCACAGGCTCTCGACGACCCGTTCCGTCCTGGGGTCGTACCTGCCGTACTCCCAGGCCCACGAGGTCGTCATGGCGGCTGCCCGCGGAGTACGGCGGGCAGGGCGCGGAGATCGGCCAGCACCAGGTCCGCCCCTCCCGCGCGCAGGGAGTCTGCCGTGTGCGCGTCAGGCGATCGGTCGATGCCGACGACCAGGGCGAAACTCCCCCGGCTGCCGGCCCGGACCCCGGCGATCGCGTCTTCCACGACCGCCGTGTCCCCGGGGGCGCTGCCCAGCAGGGCGGCG
The DNA here is from genome assembly GCF_041862025.1 of Streptomyces sp. AB3(2024). NCBI lineage: Bacteria > Bacillati > Actinomycetota > Actinomycetes > Kitasatosporales > Streptomycetaceae > Streptomyces > Streptomyces sp. AB3(2024). The sequence goes on along the minus strand of NZ_JBGWAB010000014.1, from coordinate 54,362 downwards.
GCCCGGAGGAACAGCGCCGGATCGGGCTTGCCGGGCAGGCCGAGCCGCGCCGCGTCCCTGCCGTCCACCACGTCGTCGAAGAGACCCGTCAGGGTGGCGGACCCCAGGAGCGCACGGGCGTGCCGGGACGCCGGCACCGCCACGCACCGCACACCCTGGGCCCGCAACTCGTCGAGGGCCGGGCGGACCTCGGTGAAGGCGTCGACAGGGCGGGAGGTCAGGTTCCCGGTGAAGACCTGTTCCTTGCGGGCGGCCACCGCCCAGAGCGTGCCACAGCCCGGCGCGTCCCCGCGCTCTCCCGGTGGCAGATCGATTCCCCGGGCGTCCAGGAAGGCGCGGGCCCCGTCGAGGCGGGACTTCCCGTCGACCAGTTCCCGGTACTCACGATCGGCGTCGAAGGGCCGCCGCGTCGTGCCATCGGCGGCCCAGGCATCGAGGCAGCCGTCGAAGGCCGTCTTCCAGGCGGCCGCATGGAGCACCGCGGAATCGAGCAGGACCCCGTCGGTGTCGAAGACGACGGCCCGGATCGGCTTCATTGACGGGCCACGCGACGGCCGGTGAGCCGGACGGGGGTGACCGACATCCAATGGGTGCGGTGGCCCCCCGCCCACGGCAGGGAGCGCGCGAGGGCGTCCAGGCGCTGAAGGGCTTCGCCGTCGGTGACACCGACGACGTCGCCGACGGCCATGACGCTCCAGCCCTGCTTCATCGCGTCGTCGATGTGGTCGACCTCGAAGGCCACCTCGGTGCCGGCGGCACGGGCGAGCAGCGCTTCGTCCGAGGTCCGGAAGGCGATGTCGTGCCCGGCGACGACGTAGTTGACCGGGAAGATCGCGGGGCCTTCCGTGGTGAAGACCGCGACGCGGCCTATGCCGTGGGTCGACAGCAGCCGACGGCATTCCGTCTCGCCGAGCACCACGAGTTCGGAGTCCAGCCAGGCGGTTCCCCGGCCGGGCGGTTGATCGGTGGTGGCTCCGGTCAGTTCGGCGACGGTGGTCTCCAGGCCGTCGGCGAGACGTACGAGCGATCCGGCGCTGGGGTTGGCGGCCCGCTCTTCCAGGTAGGCGATGTACGAGGCGTCCGTACCGCATCGGTCACCCACCTCCGCGCGGGTGAGGCCGAGTTCCGTGCGGCGGGCGGCGATGCGCCGGCCCAGGTCCGTGTGGCCGACTTCCCGAGTGGGCTCGGGTGCGGTGCTGGGCATGATGGTCACTTCCCCGGGGGCTGCGTGGTGAGGGTGTCGTGCTGCGGGCCGCCCAGCGCCACCTTGAGGGCACCCGTCTCGGCCGCGCGCGAGAAGACGTCGTACGCCTCTTCCATCTGCCCGAGCTCGAAACGGTGGGTGATCAGGGAGGCTGCGGGGAGCCGTCCGGCGGCCATCATCTTCAGCAGCATCGGTGTCGAGTAGGTGTCGACGAGCCCGGTGGTGAGGGTGACGTCCTTGATCCAGAGGTCTTCGAGGTGGAGGGTGGCCGGTTTGCCGTGGACGCCGATGTTGGCGACGTGGCCGCCGGGCCGGACCATCCGCGTGCACATCTCGAAGGCTTCCGGCACGCCGACCGCCTCCATGACGACGTCGGCGCCGAGCCCGTCGGTCAGGTCCTCCACCAGCCGCTCGGGCTCCTCGTCCGCGCGCGCCGTCGCGTCCGCGCCGAGGGAGCGGGCTGCGGCCAGCCGGGATTCGGCGAGGTCGACGGCGATGATCCGGCCGGGGCTGTAGAGCCGCGCGGTGGCGACGGCCGCCAGGCCGATGGGGCCGGCGCCGACCACGACGACCGTGTCGCCGGGCCGGACCCTGCCGTTGAGGACACCCACCTCGTAGGAGGTGGGGAAGATGTCGGCGAGCAGTACCGCGTCGTAGCTGTCGACGGCGCTGGGCAGCGGGTGCACGGACAGGTCCGCGAAGGGCACGCGGACGTATTCGGCCTGGGTGCCGTCGATGGTGTGGCCCAGGACCCAGCCGCCGCCTCCGCGGCACTGGCCGTAATGGCCTTCGCGGCAGAACCGGCAGCGGCCGCACGAGGAGATGCAGGAGATCAGCACCCGATCGCCCGGCCGGACACTGCGGACGTCGCCGCCGGTCTCGACGACGGTGCCGACCGCTTCGTGGCCCAGGACGCGGCCCGGCGTCACCTCGGGCACGTCGCCCTTGACGATGTGCAGGTCGGTGCCGCAGATGGTGACCGTGTCGACGCGGACCACCGCGTCGGCGGCGTCCTTGATGCTCGGGTCCGCAGCGTCCTGCCAGGAGGTCTGCCCCGGACCGTGGAAGACGAGTGCCTTCATGAGGTCGCCCTCGCTTTCCTCTCTCGTCAGGTATCGGTCACCGCCAGCCTGACCTCGTGAGGGCCGTCCCGCATGGGCCGGACGGCCCCACGGCGGGGCCGGTCGGGCCCGTGCCGCGTGCGGTGGCGTGAGGGGAGGCCCGGCTCAGGGCGGGTGACGGGCACAGCGGGACCGGGCCCCGGTACTTCACCGCCCGCCGCACAGGTGGATCTCGACGGCCACTGCACTCGTCATCCCCGGCAGAAGGTCACTTCACGGGCACGTCCGGCCGGATGATCGTCACCGGGCAGGGAGCGTGGAGCGCCACCTGGACACTGACCGAACCGAGCAGGGCCCTGCGGAAACCCCCGCGGCCGCGGCTGCCCACGACCAGCATGTCGGCGCCCTCGGCCGCATCCACCAGGACCTCGATCGCATTGCCACGCACCAGGCGCTGGTGCACCAGTGAGCCGCCCTCCTCGCCGAGGACCGCGCGCACCTCCTCGACCAGACCCCGCTCGGCCTCCTCCTCGTCGAACTGGGTTTCCACCGCCGGGGCCGACCACGACGCCGCGCCGGGCATGTCCCACGCCGCGACCGCCTCCACTCGCCCGCCCACGAGGCCCGCGTACCGGACCGCCCAGCGCAGCGCGGCCTGGGAGGAGGACGAACCGTCGATACCCACCACGATCCTCGGAGCCCGATCCTGCCTGTCCATCACGTTCACCTTCCGACGCCTCTACATCCACAGTGTCCGAACCACGAACACACCGCCACGCGAGGTGGCCGGACGCGTCGGGCCCCTCCCGGGCACGCGGGTCACAGTGGGGGGAAGGCCCCGCTCGGGGGCGGCCGTCCTGGTCCGGTGACCGGGGGCCGGTCGGCCCCGGCGGTATTGCCCTGGCGGCCCTCCCGGGCTCCCGGGCACGGCGTGATCCTGAGGAGTGGGAGTCGCAGGCACGCCACGGGGCGGAGGCACACCATGGGCGCCATGCGGACTCCGCCGACCTCGGCGGCTCGCACCCCTCGGCCCGACACGTTCGCCACCTGCAGGCGGCGGCCCGCCGCCTGCCCACGCCCGGTGAGGATCCCGCCATGACCGCCACCCCGTACACCGTCAGCGACGTCATGACCAGGAAGGTCATCGCCTTCACTCCCGACGCCGGGTTCAAGGAGATCGCCGCCTGCATGGAACGGTGGAAAGTGAGCGCCGCCCCCGTGGTCGAAGGCGAAGGCCGCGTCGTCGGCGTGGTCTCGGAAGCCGACCTGCTCCCGAAGGAGGAGTTCCGCGACCGCCGTCTCGGCCTGATCGAGCAGATGCGTCACCTCGGCGACACCGCGAAGGCCGGGTCCGTTCGGGCCGGTGATCTGATGACGACCCCGGCTGTCACCATCCGCCCGGACTCCACCCTTCCGCAGGCGGCCCGCCTCATGGCCGAGCGCCGCGTCAAGCGGCTTCCGGTCGTCGACGCCGACGGCACCCTGAAGGGCATCGTCAGCCGCGCCGACCTCCTCAAGGTCTTCCTGCGCCCCGACGAGGAACTCGCCGAGGACGTCCGGCGCGACGTGGTGAAGCTCCTGTTCCCCGTCTCCCACACCCGCGTCGAGGTCGCGGTCACGCAGGGTGTCGTTACCCTGACCGGGCAGGTGCGGGACGGGGAGTCGATCCCCGTCGCGACACGGCTCGCCCAGGCCGTCGAAGGCGTCGTGGACGTGCGCTGCCGGCTCGAAACCGTGGCCTCCGCTTGAGTGCGGATGCCGGACGCGGCTGCCTCCGCAGCGCTCGGGGTGCGCCATCGCGCCGCCCCGTGCTCTGCGCCGATCCCGTGAGCGGGAAGCCTCCGCTGCGGCGGGCCCGCCCGTCCAGGTCGACCGTGAGGAGCTCGTACCCCGGCCGCGATGTGATCCACGTACGGGCGTCGGGGCCGAGGGCGACGGCCGCGGTGGCCCGGCTGTCGGCCCGGGTGAGGTCCGGACCGGTGACCGTGGCGGCCAGGAGCCGGTGGGCGGCGCGGCCGGTGCGGGGGTCGAGGACGTGCCGTCCGCGCTCGGCGCCGCCCGAGGCGGCCGCGGCGAAGTCCCGGCCCTCGACGGTGGTGAGCAGCCCGCCCGGCCGGCACGGGTCGGCGATGCCCACGCGTCACGGCAGGCCCGGGGCGGGCTCCCCGCCGTGGCGTATGTCGCCGCCGCCGTTGACGAGACTGTGGGGTGCGCCGGCGGCGCGCAGGATGGCGTACGCCTGCGGCCGGGAGCCTCGGCCGGGGTCGCCGTAGCCGCCCCCGCCCGCGCCGGGTGGGCGCGTGCGGCGGGCCGCGGGCGTCTTCGCGACGACGAGCTCACCGACCGTGACCGCTGACGTCCATGAGCCCTGCCGGATCTTCCGGGGGCCGCGGCGGGGAAGGCGACCACGCGCGAACGCCGGCACGGCCGTAGCGTGGAAGAGGCAAAGGACACTCCGCGGTGAGGGGCGATGCGCAATGACCTGGGCTTCGTGGACGACGACAGGGGTCTTCGCCGGACGGGGCGGTGTGCTCACCGAGGAGGCGGGGGTCCTCAGTGGGGACCTGACCGTACACACCACCTGGTCGGGCCGGGAGGCCAATGTGGCGGTGCAGTACAGCGGCGGTTCGGACTGGTTCACGGTCACCGGCAGTCCGGTGCACTGCTCGTCCGAGCAGGCCAGCCGCCTCCTGCACCAAGAGGTGGTCGACGCCGTACGCGGCGACGCGGCCGCCACCGTCCCCCACACGATGCCCACGGACGCTGTTCACAGTGGGGAGGAACCGGGGTAGCACCACGCTTGCCCCGCAGGTCCCGGCAGTCGGCGAGTGGAGCTCCGGGTATCCCCCGCCCGATCCCCGCCCACGTGGCGCCCGGGTCGTCCGCGTTCACTTCCGCCTCTCGAACCCCGCCAGCAGTGCGCGGGGGTCGAAGGTCACGCGGATCCGGGTGACCTTCCCGTCCTCCACGTGCATCCAGTTCGCCGTCGGTGTGGGCGGCGCGACGCTGGTGTGCAGGTCGAACCAGGTGATCGCTTCATCACCTTCCGCGACCCGTGTCTTCACGTCGATCCTCTCCAGCACCTGACCGAGTCCCTTCAGCCCGGCGAGCGCCTCCTCCACCCCCGACGCCGTTCCCAGCGCTCCGACGAAGTCGACATCCTCGGCCAGCAAACCCCGCAATGCCTCGAAGTCGCCCGCCTCCCAGGCGGTGAAGTAGGTCTCGGCAAGCTCTCGCGCAGTCTTCGTCGTCGTCATGCCCCCATCCTCCGGCCACCTGGCCCATCCGTCCAACAGATGGATCTGATGGCGGATATCATCACCGCATATGGAAATACACCAGCTGCGCTACTTCGCCGCGGTCATGGACGAGGGCACCTTCACCGCCGCCGCCCATCGCCTGCACGTCAGCCAGTCCGGCATCAGCACCCAGGTCGCCAAGCTGGAGTCGGAGCTGGGCCAGCAGCTGCTCGACCGCTCCGGCCGTCGCATCCGCCTCACCCCGGCCGGTGAGGCCGTTCTCCCCCTCGCGAAGAACGCCCTCGCCCTCCTGGAGGCCATCCAGCACACCGCCGCCGAATTCGCCGATGCCGTCCGGGGCCGGGCCCGTCTCGGCATGATCATGGGCTGCTCGATCCCGGCCTTCCTCGACACCGTCGCCGACCTCGGTCGCACGCACCCCGGCATCGAGCTCAGCCTCCACGAGGACCACTCCGACGACCTCCAGACCCGGGTCCTCTCCGGCTCCCTCGACCTGGCCCTGATCGGCTACGCGGGCGATGTCGCCCCGGGCCTGGACGTGAGCACCGTCATCGACGAACCGATCACCGCCGTCGTCCCGGCCGGGCACCCCCTCGACCGGCCGGACCTGCGCCTCGCCGACCTCCGGGGTGAGAAGATCCTCTGCCTCTCCCCGGGCACCGGCATCCGCGCGGCCTACGAGGACTCCTGCCACAGGATCGGCCTCGACCCGCGCGTGGACATCGACGCCAGCTCCCCGGCCGCCCTTCTGCGCCTCGCCGAGCGCGGCGCGGGCGCCGCCGTCCTCAGTGCGTCCTCCGCACGGGGCACGGGCCTGCGGACCGTCCCGCTCGCCGACGCCGCCACGCACGCCCGGCTCGGCCTCATCACCCGCCGAGGCCGGCACTCCCCGGCCGTGCAGCTCCTGCGCACCAGGCTCCTCGCCGCGCTGCGGGCCGGCTAGTGCCGGTCACGGCACCAGGCCATCCGGGACAGCCGAAGACTCCGCGCCCGTGTCCGAAGTCGCGGTGCGCCGGCTCCGCCCGCCCGCCCGTCGCCCGGGCGGGTGGAGCCGGGGCCCCGCCGGGGGCGGTCAGGCGAGGCGGTCGGGCAGCGGTGCGAGGGTGAAGTTGTCCCAGATGAAGTTGTCCATCTGGTGCTGGTCACCGCTCAGGTTGACGACGCGGTCGACCTGTCCGTCGGTGTTGAAGTGCCACACCAGGGCCCAGGTCGTGTCGACCTTGCCGGTGCCCGCGGTCGTCCAGCCGCGGTGGATGTCCACGACGTACTCGTCGTTGCTGCCGAAGAAGATCGGGGCGGCCTGGAAGCCGGCCTTGCCGAGCTGGTCGAAGAAGCTGCGGACTTCGGCGACGCCGTGCTTGGTCCCGGACAGCGGGTGCCGTCCGGGGATCGTCCACTGGATGTCCGGTGCCAGGACGGCACTCATGCCTTCGACGTCCCCGGCCGCGTAGGCGGCGAAGAACTTCTCGACCGCCTCGACCTTCGGGTCTTTCTCGTTCATGAACTCATCTTCCGTGTAGGCGCGTTGGGGCCCCATCCTCGCAAGACCGGCTCCGCGGCCACCAGCTCCTTCTGCATCGTGAGACCCGTGTCGTGGCCGGTGGCCGTCTTCGGCTACTCCTCGGTCGGGCCCAGGTCGGGGTGGTCGCGCAGTGTGACCGTGCGGGTGGTCGAGGCGTGCAGTTCGAGGACGGTGATCTCGTTGCGGCCGGCCCTGAGCACCGGGGCCGGGACGTACAGCGTGACCTGGGCTCCGCGGGACCAGTACCGGCCCAGCGCGAAGCCGTTGACCCAGACGTTGCCCTTGGTCCAGCCCTCCAGGGCGAGGAAGGTGTCGGCGGGCCGTTCGACGTCGAAGTGGCCGCGGTGGAAGGCGGGGCCCACCGGGGGCGACTTCGGGTCGGAGGCGGTGAAGGACAGGCCCGCGAGATCGTCCAGGGGCAGGGCGCGGCTGGACCACAGCGCCGGCTCCCGGCCGGCCACGACGGTGCGGCCGAGGAGTCCCTTGCGGTCGTGCAGGCCCGGCCCGTAGTTGACCCTGCCCTGGTTCTCCACCAGCACCGTCAGGCGGGCTCCGGGGCGGGGGACGGCGAAGGCCAGGGCGTGCTCGCGGCCCTCCCGTTCGAGCACGCCGACGGGTTGTCCGTCCACGAAGACCTGCGCGCGGTCGCGCACGTCCTCGGCCTGCAGGACGACCGGGCCCCGGTCCGGCAGCCGGGTCTCGTACAGGACGAAGCCGAAGTCCTGGCCGAGCTCCTCCATCGTGAGCGGGCGGGCCGCCTCAACGGCGCTGCCGAGGAGATCCGCCTGGGCCAGCAGGGGCGCGCATTCGGTGAGTGCGACCGGCCCGTGGCCGAGCTTCGGCGCGGGGGTGGGCACCGGCTCGTCGGGGACCGGCGCGTGTTTCGCGATGACCTCGCGGAAGGCGGTGTACTTGGGCGTGGGGTCGCCCGCCTCGTCCAGCAGTGCGTCGTAGTCGTACGACGTGACGGTGGGGCGGTACGTCCCCTTGTCGTTGGCCCCGTTGGTGAAGCCGAAGTTGGTGCCGCCGTGGAACATGTAGACGTTCACGGAGGCACCGGCCGTGAGCAGCCGGTCGAGTTCGGCCGCGGCGTCGTCGGCGTCGCGGAGGGCGTGGGTCCCGCCCCACCGGTCGAACCAGCCGATCCAGAACTCCGAGCACATCAGGGGCCCGGCGGGCTGGTGCTCGCGCAGCCGTGCGAGGCCGGACTCGGCCCCGCTGCCGAAGTTGGCGGTGCGCAGCACTCCTTCGAGGCCGCCGCGCGCGAGGTCCGAGGGCTGGTCGCAGGTGAACAGGGGGACGTCCACTCCGTGGCGGCGGAGCAGCAGGGCCAGGTCGGCGAGGTACCCGGGGTCGTCCCCGTACGCCCCGTACTCGTTCTCCAGCTGGACGGCGAGCACCGGCCCGCCGCGGCTCCCGAGCGACGACAGGAGGGGCGGCATGAGGGCCCCGAGGTACTCGTCCACGGCACGCAGGAAGCGCGGGTCGCGGCTGCGCAGTGCGATGCCTTCCTCGGCGAGGAGCCAGGAGGGCAGGCCGCCGCCCTCCCATTCGGCGCAGATGTACGGTCCGGGGCGCAGCAGCACGTGCAGGCCCTCGGCGGCGGCGAGGTGGAGGAAGCGGGGCAGGTCGAGACCTCCGTCGAGCCGGAACTCCCCGCGCCGGCGGGCGTGGAGGTTCCACGGGACGTAGGTCTCGACCGTGTTGAGGCCCAGCAGGCGCGCCTTGTGGAGCCGGTCGGCCCATTGCTCCGGGTGGACGCGGAAGTAGTGCAGTGCACCGGAGACGATGCGGAACGGCCGGTCGTCGAGACGGAAGCCGTCTGCGGCGATCTCCAGTCGGGGCATGCCGTGCGCTCCTCGGGAAGCGGGGAAGGGGGAAGCGGGGAGAAGGGGAAGAGGGGGCGCCCGTCAGGCCAGGGGGCGGCACAGCAGGGCGTCGGGGACGCCGCCGTGGTTCCACCGCCATGTGAAGGCGACTCCGGCGATGTATTCGGTGTCGGCGCACTGGCCCTTGTAGTAGCCCGGCGCCCAGTCGCTGCCGGTCGAGCCTCCGGTGGCCGGGCGGTTGTCGCCGTGGTCGAACCAGATGGTGCGGCCGGTGACGGGCAGCGGGGCCGCGGCGGGAGCGCACAGCAGGGCGGACATGGCGTTGTTGCTCACGCTGTAGCCGACGGCGAAGGAGTTCTCGGGGCACTGCAGCTTGTTGTAGCCGTCCGCCCAGTCTCCCCGGGTGACGTAGCGCTCGTCGGTGACGACGGTCCAGGCGCCGGCCGCCTTCCGGGGCTGGCCCGCGTCGGTGCACAGGCCCCGGCTGTCGCTGCGGCCGAGGCCCGTCAGCCGCTGGCTGTCGGGGCAGTTGCCCTTGCGGTTGCCCGACGACCAGTCCGGCTGCGCCGACATCGTGGCGGAGACGTTGTAGTCGGCGTGGTCGAGGTCGAGCATGTTCCAGTGGCCGGCCTGGGGCACCTGACCGGTGCGGCCGGGGGCGGAGACCAGCTTGTTCCAGTCGTCGGCGCGCCAGTCGCCGCCGTCCTCGATGCCCTGGCGGACGCCGGTCGTGCTGTAGGACAGCAGTGCCCAGTTGTCCATCGGGGCGCCGGCTGCGTCGGTCCAGCCGACCAGGGGCCAGATCGCGAAGTCGGTGTCGTTGGCCGTGAGGATGTCGGTGAAGTTGTGCAGCCAGGCCCGTTCCTTGGCGTCGTCGGAGCCGCGGCCGCCGGCGCCGAACTCGCTGATCCACACCGGGGCGGTGAAGTGCTGACCGGCTTCGGTGACGAACAGTGCCTCCTGGTTGACCACTTGCGCGAGCTGTTGCGGGGTGAAGTCCTGGTAGCGCGGGTCGCTCGTGGAGCCGGGGCCGCTGCCCGCGCCGGTGTTGGCGGGGCCGGTGTAGGCGTAGAAATGGGCGGCGTAGACGAGCTTGCCCGACTCGATCAGCGTGTGGGAGAGGTTGGCCACCGGCGTCAGCATCGGCCGCCCGTGCGGGAGTCCGGCGAGGGGGACGCCGTACCAGTTGATGCCCTCCATGACGACGAGCATGTCGGGGTCGGCCTGCAGGATCCGGTTTCCGGCCTCTTCGAAGGCGGCGTAGGCGTCGTGGCCGTCGTACCAGCCCCAGTTGGGGTCGTCCAAGGTGTCACGGCGCACCTCGTTGCGCAGGTCCGCGCCCACCACGCGTTTGTCGGCCTTGTAGCGGTTCACCATGAACAGCCAGTCGTCCACCCACTGCTGGGTGCTCTGGCTGCTGTTCCAGCGCTCGTTGCCGTCCAGGCCGCAGCAGAAGCGGGCGGTGGTCGTGTGGTTGTTGAGGATCACCGCGAAGCCGTCGGCGGTGAGGGCCGCGATGACGGCGTCGAGGACCTGGAGCGGTGTCTTGCCCTTCAGCTGCGGGTTGGCGGCGACCGCCGTGTCCGGGACGGGCGTGGTGTCGTGGACGAGGGCGTTGGAGAACGGCAGCCGGATGCTGTTGAGGCCCAGGCCGTGGAAGTCGGCCAGGATGGCGGCCATGGGGGCCCGGTCCAGTCCGAGCGGCATGCTGTGGGCCGGTTCGCCGTGCATGTGGCTGCCGGGATCGTTGATGTCCCCGCTTCCGGTCCATGTCCCCTGGGCTCCTGCCCAGTTGCCCGCCTTCAACTTGAAGCGGTTGCCCCCGGCGTCGACGATCCAGCGGCCCCGGGTGCTGAGGGGACCGGTCCAGGAGGCGGCCAGCTGCGGACCGGTCAGGACCGTGGGCGTGGCCCGGGTGCCGGCCGGGGTGGCGGTCGCGGTGGTGGATCCGCCCGGAACGGGTGCCGTCGCGCCGGCGGCGGTGCTGGTGCCGAGGAGCAGCGCGGACAGCACGGCGAGTGCCGCGGTCGCGCGTCGGAGCAGTGGGGTGCCTGTCATGTCGGCCCCTTCTGAGGATGGAGGATGTGCCGTGCTCTTGACGTGCGTGCGGTCGGCGGCGACGGTCGCCCCGGGGTCAGCCCTTGAGGCCGCTGGTGGCGATGCCCTCGACGATGTAGCGCTGGGCGACCAGGAACATGACGACCAGGGGGACGATCGTCACGACGGCTCCGGCAAACAGGCCGGGCAGGTTGACGGTCTGTGAGGTGAGGAACGTCGACAGGGCGATCTGCGCCGTCCAGGCCGACGGGTCCTGGCCGATGACCAGGGGCCACAGGAAGGAGTTCCAGCTGTCGATGAACGCCAGCGCTCCGAGCGAGGCCAGCATGGCGCCCGAGTTCGGCAGGGCCATCCGGCGGTAGAGGCCGAACCAGCCCAGCCCGTCCAGCCGTCCGGCCTCTTCGATCTCGGCCGGGAAGCGGAGGTAGAAGTTGCGGAACAGCAGGACGGCGAAGGGGTTGAACAGGCCGGGCACGATGATGCCCCACAGCGTGTTCACCCCGCCCATCGATCCGACCACGACGAAGGTCGGTACGAAGGTCACCGAGCCGGGGATCATCAGGGTGGCGACCACCAGGGCGAGCAGGATGCCGCGTCCCGGTACGGGTATCCGGGCGAAGGCGTAGCCGGCGGCGGAGGCCAGGAGCGTGGAGACGGGGGCCGTGATGACGGCGATCAGGGCCGAGTTCGCCAGCGCCCTGCCCATGGACAGGGTCGGGTCGTCGAAGAGCGCGCCGAAGTTCTCGAAGTGCATCGTGGACGGCCACCACGTCCAGTGCGGCGAGCTCACGCCCCGGGCGTCCATCAGGGCGCCGCGCAGCATCAGGTAGAAGGGCGTCAGGAAGGCCGTTGTCAGCAGGCCCACCAGCAGTCCCCGCACCGAGAGGCGCAGCGCTGCGGAGAGTCTCGGCACGGTGCTCATGGGTGGCTCATCCTTCCTTTCTCCCGAATCCCGTGAAGCGCCCCTGGATCAGGGTCACTCCGACGATGAGGGCGGTGAGCACGAACGCTCCGGCCGATCCGAGGCCGTAGTCCTGGCTGCCCATCGCGGTGTTGTAGAGGTAGACCAGCGGGGTCTGTACGGGGGCCGCGCCGGTTCCGGAGAGCCCGCTGTTGAACAGGTTGTAGAACTCGTCGAAGGCCTGGAAGGCCGCGATGAAGAGCAGCATCAGCACGGCGACGGAGGTGTTGCGCAGCATCGGCAGCGTGATGCTGCGCAACAGCCGCAGGCCCTTCGCCCCGTCGAGCGCGGCGGCTTCGTAGAGGTCCTCGGGGATGCCCTGGAGGCCGGCGAGGAAGAGCACCATGTAGAAGCCGACCTGGAGCCAGAGCCGGAGGGTGACCAGGACGATCCAGTACAGCGGTGGTGAAGTGGTCTGCAGCCAGGGGACCGGGTCCATGCCGAACCAGCCGGTGAGGGTGTTGGCGATGCCGGCGGGCAGCCCGTTGAACAGGCACATCTTCCACAGGAGCGAGGCGGCCACATAGGACACGGCGGCCGGGATGAGGAAGGCGGTGCGCACCACGGCCCGCCCTCGCCGGATCCGGTGCACCAGCAGGGCGAGCCCGAGGGAGGCCGCGAAGGTGACGGGCACGATGAAGGCGGTGAACAGGAGGATCTGGCCGAGGGACGCGCGGAACGTCCGGTCGGCGAGCAGTGTCCGGTAGTTGTCCAGGCCGACCCACCGGCCGGGGGCTATGGTGCCGCGTGCGTCGCTCAGGCTGAGCAGGAAGCTCCAGCCGATGGCCACGTACTTGAAGACGCCGAGCCCGATGAGCGTCGGCGCGGTGAGCAGCGCGAAGGCGGCCCAGGCCGAGCGCCCGGTGCGGGACCGCCGCCGGGTGCGGGACCGCCGCCCGGAGCGGGCCGTGTCCCGGTCGGCGGTCCCGGAAGGCCGGGAAGGCCCGGACTGCCCGGTCCGGTGCGTGCCGGTGTGCGGTGCCGCGACCATCAGCCGCGCTGCTTGTCGACGACCGTCTGGGCTCGGTCCACCGCTTCCGCCAGGATCTGAGCGGGGTCACCCTGCCCGCCGACGATCTTCACGGCGGCCGCCCTGAAGGCGTCGCTCACGGCGGTTTCCCAGCTGCCCGGGTTGGACTTGCCGTACTTGGCGGCCAGTTCCACCGTCTCCCGGGCGGCGCCGCCGGAGAGCTTCTCGGCGCCCGCCGCCACGGACTTGCGGGGCGGGACGTGGAGACCGTAGCTCTCGGCCCAGTCCTTCTGCAGCCCGCTCTCCTGGACCCACAGCCACTGGACGAACTTCTTGGCGGCGTCCACGTGCCGGCCCTTGGCGTTGACGCAGCTGGACCATCCGCCGACGCGCACGACGGGGCTCCCGCCGGCCTTGAAGGCGGGCCACGGCAGGACGCCGAAGTCGTCGCCGAGGGCGGTCTTGATCGCGGGCATCGCCCACAGGCCGCACCACTGCACGGGCACGACGTCCTGGGTGAGGGCGGACGGATCCCACCAGTCGGTGGTGTAGCCGAGGAGCAGGGACTTGTCCTCGTGCAGGCGCTTCAGGCCGGTCAGGGCTTCGAGCGCCTGCGGGGAGCCGAAGGCGACCTTGCCGTCGGCCACCAGATCGCCGCCGTTGGAGCGGACCGCGAGGATCGGGCTGTCGCCCAGGCCGTCGTTGCCGACGAACAGGCCCTTGCCCGTCTTGGCGGTGAGGGCCTTCGCCGCGGCGACGAGTTCGTCGAACGTGGTGGGCGGGGTGATTCCGGCCTGGGCCAGCCTGCTCTTGCGGAAGTACAGCATCATGACGTCGTCGATCATCTTGACGCCGTAGAGCTTGCCGTCGACCGTCACGCCGGCGATGGCGTTGTCGTTGAAGTCGGACCTGGCGCTGCCGTAGAGGTCGTCCAGCGCGGCGATCTGGCCCCGGCGGGCCAGGCTGTCGTTGAAGTCGCCGATCTCGAAGACGTCCGGGGCCGCGTCGGTGAGCAGCGTCGCGTTGAGCTTGGCCGTGTAGTCGCCGGGTACCCAGGTGACCTTGACGGCCGTGTCCGGGTGGGCCTTGGTGAAGGCGGTCGCGTAGCGCAGCGCGGCCTGCTGCGCGCCGGCCTCGCCGTAGGCGTGGTACCAGACGTTCAGGGTGGTCTTGGCCGCGGACGAGCCGCCCGCGCCCGGGTTCGTGCTGCAGGCGGTGGTCACCACGCTTCCCGCGACGATCATCAGCGATCCGCCGAGGAAACGCCTTCGGCTAAGCTCGGTTCTGTGTGCGCTCATGTCGCATCCTTCCGTGAGGGCAGGCGTGATGTGGGTGTGTTCCGCCCGGTTGGTGCCCTTCCTCAGTGCTTGCCGGCAGGGAAGGGCGCCGGGCGGGTGAGCTGGGTGCGGTGCTACGGGAACAGCGCCTGGACGGCCACGGCGGCGGCCCCGCGGGCCCATTCCTCCCAGGGGAGGGGGCGCAGCGACAGCGGGCACCGGCCCGCCGCCCCGAAGGTGTGGGACGCGTAGGCGTCCTTGATGTGCTGTCCGAACAGGTCGTAGGTGTCCGTTCCCTCGCCGCTCACCACGACGCGTTCCGGGCCGACGAGATTGACGAGCGTGGCGATGGCGACCCCGATCGCGCGACCGGCGCGGGCGAAGGCCTCCCGTGCCACGGGGTCCCCGTCGCGGGCCAGCTCCACGGCCTGCTCGAACGCGAGCCCTCCGAGACCGGTACCCCGGCGGACCGCTTCGAGGATCGCGCCGCTGGAGGCGATCGCCTCGACGCAGCCGGCCGAACCGCAGCGGCAGGCGGGGCCGGCCGGGTCGACGCAGATGTGCCCCATCTCCCCGGCCACGCCGTAGGCGCCCTCCACCAGCTGCCCGTTGACGACGATGGCGGAGCCGATGCCCGCGCCGATCGTGACCAGCGCGAAGTAGCCGGTGCCCACTCCCTCCCCGGACCACCGGTGTTCGGCGATGGTGAGTGCCTTGACGTCGTTCTCGACGGTGACCGTCAGACCGGTGGACGCGCTCAGCGTTTCGGCGAGCGGGACGTCGCTCCAGCCCAGGCGGCCGGAGAAGCGGACCCGCCCGCTCGCGCGGTCCACGTCTCCCGAGACCGCGATGCCCAGGTGCCGGGTCCGTTCGCGGAACGCGGGCTCGGCGCCCAGCAGTTCGTCGACGAGTTCGCTCAGGAGCACGCTCACAGCCTCGGGCCGGCAGTCACCGAGTGTCCGGCCCGCTGTGGCCCGTACTCGGGCCCGCAGGTCGCACACCACGCCGAACAGCCGGTCGTCGCTGATCTTCACGCCGACGAAGAACTCCCGGTCCGGGGTGACCGCCAGCGGGTTGACGGGCCGCCCGGCCCCCGGAGCGGTGCGCTCCGGCGCGAGTTCGTGCAGATAGCCGTCGTCGATGAGCGGTCTCGCAGCCTTGGTGATGGCCGTCGAGGACAGCCCCGTCCGGCGCGCGAGCTCGACCCGGCTGAGCGGGCCCTCGGCCAGGAGCAGGGCGAGGACCGCGGTTTCGGCCGGTGCGGTGACCAGTGGTCGGGAGTCGTTTCGAAACACGGGTGCAACGTAGAGCAAATAAATAACTTCGTCCAGTATTGATTTCCCCCCCGCCTCCGCCTTAGCCTCTGGCCCAACTCACGGCCTGTACGGGGGCGTTCGGCGCAGCGGGGCTCTCGCCCGCACCACCCTTCGTACGGCCGTGGTCCTTTCCGCACCCCAGGAGACCCCTTCGTGCCTGCCGCGCTCCCGCTCGCCGCCTTCGACCCCGGCTCCGACGTCGCCCTTCTCCGCACGCCGAACAGCCTGTACGCCCTGCGCATCGGCCTCGACGGAAGCCCTCGGCACCTGTACTGGGGCGCGCCGCTCGACGCCGCGGCCCTGTCCCGACTGCCGGACGCGGCCTCGCCCGCCGCCAGCAGCTTCGAAGCCGACGCCGCCGCGGACGAACTCGCTCCGCAGACCGGGGCGCGGTTCGGCCCGGCAGGCCTCCAGGTCCGCTTCGCCGACGGGACCAGCGGCGCCCAGTGGCGGTTCACCGGACACACCGTCGACGGCGGCGAGTTGCGCCTGCGCCTGCACGACCGCCACTACCCCTTGCGCGCCGAGCTGTGTTACCGCGTCCGCCCCGGCAGTGACGTCATCGAACGCTGGGTGGAGCTCAGCCACACCGCGGCGGCGGACGACGACGCCGGGCCCATCACCGTCGACCGGCTGGACTCGGCCTCCTGGACGGCCCCCGCGCTCGCCGACTACCGGCTCAGCCACCTCACCGGCGGCTGGAACAGCGAGTTCCAGCTGAACCGCGACCGGCTCCCCGTCGCCGAGACCGTCCTCACCAGCCGCCGGGGGCTCACCGGCCACCACGCCGGCCCCTGGCTGGCGCTCGACGACGGCACCGCGACGGAAGACCGGGGCGAGGTGTGGA
Organism: Streptomyces sp. AB3(2024); assembly: GCF_041862025.1. Classification (NCBI taxonomy): domain Bacteria; kingdom Bacillati; phylum Actinomycetota; class Actinomycetes; order Kitasatosporales; family Streptomycetaceae; genus Streptomyces; species Streptomyces sp. AB3(2024). The sequence goes on along the minus strand of NZ_JBGWAB010000014.1, from coordinate 38,057 downwards.
GCACCGCCCTGGCCTGGAGCGGAAGCTGGCGCATCACCCTCCACCGCGACCCGGTGGGCCGCACCACCTGGACCGGCGGGTTCGGGCACGAGGGACTGCGTTGGACGCTGCGACCGGGCGAGAGCCTGCGCACCCCCGTGTTCGCCGGCCTCTACACGCCGCACGGCTTCGGCGCGGCCAGCCGCGCCTGGCACGGCCACGTCCGCGACCACGTGCTGCCGGAGCCCGGCCGGGAGCGGCCGGTCCTCTACAACTCCTGGGAGGCCACCGGTTTCGGCGTCGACCAGCCCGGACAGGTCCGGCTGGCCCACCTGGCCTCCCGGGCCGGCGCCGAACTCTTCGTACTGGACGACGGCTGGTTCGGTGCACGGCGGGGCGACGGGGCGGGCCTCGGCGACTGGGTCCCGCGCCGCGACGCCTTCCCGCGGGGACTGCGCCCGCTCGCCGACGAGGTCCACCGCCTCGGCATGGAGTTCGGGCTGTGGGTGGAGCCCGAGATGGTCAACCGCGACAGCGAGCTGTACCGCGCCCACCCGGACTGGGTCATCCACTCCCCCACCCGCGAGGCGACCGAGCTGCGCCATCAACTGGTGCTGAACTTCGCCCGGCCCGACGTGGAGGCCTGGGCCCACCACACGCTCGACGCCGTCGTCCGCGACCACCGGGTCGACTGGCTCAAGTGGGATGCCAACCGCGCCTTCACCGAGGCCGGCTGGGAAGGGCATCCCGATCCGGACCGGCTCTGGATCGACCACACGCGGGCCGTCTACCGCGTCATGGACCGGCTCCGCGCCGACCACCCGGGCCTGCGCATCGAGGCGTGCGCGGGCGGCGGCGGGCGCGCCGACCTCGGCATCCTCGCCCGCACCGACCAGGCGTGGACCTCCGACAACACCGATCCCGTCGACCGGATCGCGATCCAGCACGGCTTCAGCCAGCTCTTCCCCGCCCAGGTCATGGCCGCGTGGGTCACCGACAGCCCCAACGTCACCACCGGACGCCTCACTCCGCTGCGCTTCCGCTTCCACGTGGCCATGTCCGGCGCGCTCGGCCTCGGCGGAGACCTGACGACCTGGTCCGAGGAGGAACTCGACGAGGCCGCGGGGCTCGTGGCCGAATACAAACGGATCCGTCCGCTGGTGCAGTACGGACTCCAGTACCGCGTCGAGGGGCCGGGTGGGGTGACGGCCGTCCACTACGCCGCCGAGGACGGCGGCGAACACGCCGTACTCGCCTGGCGCCCCTCGGCCCGGTTCGGCCACCCGTCCGCCCCCGTCGCACTGCCCGCGCTCGACGCCGGCGCCCACTACCTGGACCCGGACCTGGACCAGGTGCACAGCGGCGCCCTCCTGGTCCACCGCGGAATCGACCTGCGACTGCCCGTGGGGGACTACGCGAGCCGGCTCATCCGGCTGCGCCGCGTCACCCCCTGACAGCGCCTCGGACGAGCCCCGCGACCGCGCCCCCGACCGCGTCGCCCACCCACCCACGGACACCCTGGACCGATATGGACAACCGCCACGTCCTCGTCGTCGGCATCGACGGCGTACGGCTCGACCTGCTGCCGGAGCTGGACACCCCCCACCTCGACGAAGTGGCCCGCGCGGGCTTCCTGGCGCCCGTCGGCATCGACGACGCCACGCCGACCATGTCCGGCCCGTGCTGGACCACCGTCGTGACCGGGGTCGGCGTCGCCAAACACGGGGTGTGGGGCAACCGGCTCGACGGCAACCGGCTCGACCTCTTCCCCGACTTCACCACCCGCCTGGCCCTCGAACACGGACGGCGCACCTTCGCCGTGGGCGGCTGGGCGCCCCTGTTCCTCGCCCGGCAGGGCGGGCCGCTCTTCACCGCCCCCAGCAGGCTGAGCTTCATCGCCCCGCGCGAGGACACCCCCGAGGCCTGGGAGGAGGCCGACGAGGCCGTGACGGCCGAATCGGCGCGCGTACTGGGCTCCGGAGAGGAACTCCACGCCTCCTTCGTCTACCTCGGCGCCGTCGACGAGACCGCCCATTTCCACGGCTGCGGCCAGGAGTACCGCCGGTCGATCGAGACCGCCGACCGCCGCCTGGGACGGATCGTCAAGGCCGTGCGCGAGCGCCCCGGCCACGCCGGGGAGCAGTGGACGGTCATCGTGGTGACCGACCACGGCCACCGCGAGGAGGGGGGCCACGGAGGCCGGAGCGAGCCGGAGCGCACCGCATGGGTGGCCGCGTGCGGCCCCGGTCTGCCCGCCGGCGCGACCGTGCCGAGCGTCCGGCACGCCGACGTCGCCGCGCACGTCTACGCCGCGCTCGGCATCGCCCGGGATCCCCACTGGACCCTGGACGGCGCCGCTTTCACCGCCTGAGCCCCCTCACTCCGACCCTCCCGACCCGGCGGACCACCGCGTCCCGTGCCCGGGCGCGAGGCGGCGCGCGCCGGCCGCCGGTGTGACGGGGAACAGGCGCGGGGGGCGGTGGCCTGCCGCACCGAAGGCGGTCGTGACGGACCCGCCCACCGCGTCCTCCCGCCCCGCTTCCACCAGCGCGATGACGGAGCCCCCGAAGCCCCCTCCCGTCATCCGGGCGCCGAGCGCCCCGGCGTCCAGCGCGGCGGTCACGGCGAGGTCGGTCTCCGGGCACGAGACCCGGTAGTCGTCGCGCAGTGAGGCGTGGCCCGCGGTGAGGATCGGGCCGAGGGCCGCCGCGTCGCCCTCCCGCAGCCGGGAGACGGCCTCCGCGACCCGGACGTTCTCGGTCACGACGTGGCGCACCAGGGGCACGAGTTCCGCCGGCAGGGCCCCCAGGACCTTCGGCAGTTCTCCGGCGTCCACGTCGCGCAGGGCGGGCAGCCCGAGCAGCGCGGCCGCGCGTTCGCAGCCCGCCCGCAGGGCGGCGTACGCCCCGTCGGCGAGGTCGTGGGAGACCCGGGTGTCGATCACCAGCAGCCCCAGCCCCTGGCCCCGCAGGTCCAGGGGCACCTGCCGGTGGTCCCGCGGGGTACGGGCGTCGAGGTGGAGGGCGGCCTCGGCGGTGCAGCAGATCGAGGCCATCTGGTCCATGATCCCGCAGGGGACGCCCGCGAAGGCGTTCTCCGCGCGCTGGCCGATCCGGGCCAGTTCGGGCCCGGGCAGCCCCAGCCCGTACAGCGCGTCGTAGGCGACGGCGACCACGCACTCCAGCGCCGCCGAGGAGGAGAGGCCGGCGCCGGTGGGCACCGTGCTGTCGAAGTGGAGGTCCGCTCCCCCGACGGTGTGGCCCGCCTCGGCGAGTGCCCAGACCACGCCGGCCGGGTACGCGGCCCAGCCCGTCACCGCCCCCGGGGCCAGTGCGGCGACGGACAGTTCGGTGATCCCGCCCTCCCCCTGCGCGCTGTGCAGCCGCAGCCGCCCGTCCGTACGCGCGCGGGCGGCGAGCAGGGTGTTCTGCGGGAGGGCGATGGGCAGGGAGAACCCGTCGTTGTAGTCGGTGTGTTCACCGATGAGGTTCACCCGCCCCGGCGCCGCCCAGATCCCGTCCGGGGGCCCTGCGAAGAGCCGCGCGAAGACGTCCGCGACGCCGTCGGCCCGGCTGTCGTCCTCCCACTGAGCGGTCCGGTTCACGCCAGGGCCTCCCGCAGTCGTCGCGCGGCCTCCTCGGGGGCCACGTCGTTGATGAAGGCTTCCGTACCGGACTCCGTCCCGGCGAGGAACTTGAGCTTGTCGGAAGTGCGCCGCACCGTGAACAGCTCCAGGTGCAGGGCAAGTTCCTCCCCTCCGGTGCGGGGAGCCTGGTGCCAGGCCGAGATGTACGGGGTGGGGGCCGGTCCCTGCGGCTGCCCCGGTACGGGGAACAGCCGGTCGAACCGGCGCAGCAGGTCCAGGTAGAGCTCCGGGAACTCGGCCCGCTCGGCCTCGGTGAGGCGGGTCAGATCGGGGACGCGGCGGTGCGGGTAGAGGTGCACCTCGTACGGCCAGCGGGCGGCGTAGGGCACGAAGGCGGTCCAGTGCTCCCCGGCCGTCACCACCCGGTCGGTGGCGGCGCGGGCGCCCGCCAGCAGGTCCTCGAAGAGGTTGCGTCCGGTGGCGGCACGGTGTGCGGTCGCGGCGGCCGTCATCTTGGCGGTGCGCGGTGTGACGAACGGGAAGGCGTAGATCTGGCCGTGCGGGTGGGCGAGCGTCACCCCGATCTCGGCCCCCCGGTTCTCGAAGCAGTACACCTGCTCGACTTCGGGGAGGGCCGAGAGCTCCGCGGTGCGGTCGGTCCAGGCGTCCAGGACCAGGCGGGCGGCGGCCGGAGCGAGGTCGGCGAAACCGGCTCCGTGCTCCGGGGTGAAGCACACCACCTCGCAGCGTCCGGCCCCGCCCGCCAGGGAGGGGAAGCGGTTCTCGAAGACGGCAACCTCGTAGTCGCCGGCCGGGATCTCGCTGAGCCGGCCGTCCCGCGAGGGGCAGAGCGGGCATTCACCGGCGGGCGGGTGGTAGGTGCGGTCCTGCCGGTGGGAGGCGATGGTGATCCAGTCACCGGTCGCCTCGTCCCGCCTCAGTTGCGGGTGGCTGCTCACCCGGTCCAGCGGGCGCGGATCGGGCGCATCGCGCACGGCGCCTTCGTCGGTGTCGAAGTAGATCAGTTCGCGGCCGTCCGCGAGTTTCGCGAGAGTCTTCTTCACTCGCCAAGACTAAACAGATTTCAAAGCAAATCAACAGTCTAGAAGAGATGATTCTACAGAACTCAACAACACTCGACGTGTTCCTGTTGCTTTCCGACCGGTTCTCGCTGCCGTCAGGCTCCGGGGACGCGCTCCGCGGGCGCCGGACCGGTGGTCGCCCGGATGACCAGTTCGGGGTCGAACAGCAGCTCCCCCGTCGGCACGTCCCGGTTGCTCACCAGCGCCAGTACGCTGCGGCCCACCTCCAGCGCCAGCCGGTCGGCGGGCTGGCGCACCGTCGTCAGGGGAGGATCCGTGAACTCGGTGATGGCCGAGCCGTCGTAGCCCACCACCGATACGTCCCCGGGCACCGAACGCCCGTGCCGTCGGACGCCCCGGATCGCCCCGAGGGCCATGTAGTCGCTCGCCGCGACGATCGCCGTGGCGCCCAGGGCGAGCAGCGGGCCGACGGCGGCCTGGCCGCCCTCCACCGTGTAGGACTGCCGGATCACCCAGCGCTCCGGCTCCTCGATACCCCGCTTGGCCATGGCCTCCAGGAATCCCCGCACCCGGCGGTCGGCGGGCTGGTTGCCCGCCGGGCCCGAGGCCATCCCGATCCTGCGGTGACCCATCCGGTGGAGGTGGTCGACGGCCAGTTCGGCGGCGAGCGCGTCGTCGGTGGAGAAGACCGGGGTGGGCACCCCGTCCGCGAACTCGCCGTTGATCCCCACGTAGGGGACCCGGCGCTGGCGCAGCAGTTCGTACGTCTCGGTGTCGGCGCCGTCGACGGTGTTGGACGCGGACAGGAAGACCACGGCCGCGACTCCCTTGTCCACGAGCGCGGAGATGAATTCCCGCTCCTGCACTCCGCCCGGGAAGGCGGGGCACAGGATCGTCTTGAGTCCGTGCGGGGCGAGGGCCGACTCGATGCGCTCGGCGACATCGGCGAAGAACGGGTTGGAGACGAACTCGGTGATCACCGCGACCAGTTGGCCCTGGACCTGCCGTTCGTAGCCGAGCTCCGTCATGGCCTGCTCGACCGCGTCCCGGGTCTTCTTCGACACGCCCTGGCGCCGGTTGATCACCCGGCTGACGGTCGCCTCACTGACCTGGGCGCGGGCTGCGACCTCGGTGATCCCGACCTTCATCGCGGTCCTTCCGTGATCGTGAGCGATGCCATGCCGCCGCGCGGCACGGAGAGCGAGCGTGCACCCTCCGGCAGGTACGTCGGCGGATCGTCCATGATACGGCCGTCCGGCCCGTGGACCACGCCCCGGACCCGGCCCCCGCCGCCCAGTACCTCGACCATCACCCGGTCCCGGTCCGAGCCGTTGACCACGCAGAAGTGCCGGTACGCGGAGAAGTCCAGCGGGACGACCCGGTCGCCGTGGACGCTCAGCAGGCAGTGCTCCCCGGCGCTCGCCCGCACCAGTGGGTACAGCTCGTCGGGCCGGCCCGGTTCCACGTCCCCGTCCAGCAGCAGCTCGCGGTGGCCCCTCCACTGCGCCAGCCAGAAGCCGATCACGTCCCGGTGCGCCGCGGGCACCCGGTCCAGCCGTACGGAGATCTGCGGCACCGAGTGCAGGGCCCCGATCAGCTGCCGGGCCACCGTCGTCACGGGCGCGTCGGCCGACCACAGGAGCATGTCGGAGTGGACGGCTCCGCCGACGGCGAGCAGTGCCGTGTCGAGGGTGCGGACCCGGTTCGCGGTCGCGTCCGCCGGGCAGTCGAAGGAGCGCAGCATGTTGCCGAAGGGGGCCATACCGGGTCCCGTGTAGGGCTGGCGCAGTTCCAGGAGCACCCCCGGGCGTACGGATTCCAGGGCCGCGCGCAGTTCCGTCAGCAGGGTCACCATGGCCTGTCCGACGTCCCCCGCGCCGTCGCCCGCGTACACCATGGCCTGGTCGAGGAAGTCGAGCTTCAGTCCGTCGAGCCCGTACGCGCCGACCAGCCGGGCGCAGAGGCCGACCACGTGCGCGCGCACCTCTGGGCGGCGGGGGTCGAGCACGTGCGCGCCGGGGACGGTGGCGGGGGCGGGCGCGCGGGTCGCCCAGCGGCGGTGGCAGGCGGCCTCGGGGCCGAGGAGCAGGGGCGCCACCCATGCCAGGTAGCTCAGCCCCTGATCGCGGACCCGGGCGACGTGCCCCGCGAAGTCGGGGAACTTGGCCCGGTCGGGCTCCCAGTCCCCGCAGCCGGCGTAGCCGCGCCCGTGTCCCAGCTCCTGCCAGCCGTCGTCGAGGATCAGCGCTCCGCAGCCGAGTGCGGCGGCCAGCGCGGCCTGGGTTTCGACGGCGGCCGCGTCGACGTCCTGATTGAAGGCGTACCAGGTGGAGTAGACGGGCGTGCGGGCCGCGTCGGGCACCACAGCGGCCGGGGTCGCGGCGCCGAACCAGGCACGCAGGGTCCGCATGGCCCGCGCCACCGAGGGCGATCGGGGGACGAGCAGGATCCGGTGGGCCCGCGCCGAGGCGGGCAGGTGGAGGTGGACGACATGGGTGTCGTTCTCCTCGGAGACCCCGAAGCGCAGGGCCGCCTCGGGCACCGGGTCGGCGGCGGCGAAGGTGAGCAGGGTGGCGCCCGTGTGGTCGTAGAGGCATCCGGCGGCGTGTCCGTCGACCAGCGAGACCCGGGATCGGCCCTCCCAGTCGGCGAGGAGGGTGCGCTGCCAGCCGCCCTGGGGGTGCCAGTATCCGGCGGCGTCACCGAGGGCCACGGAGAAGCGGAGCTCGACTGGGGCGCCGTCGGCCCGCACCTCCAGTACGCGCAGCCCGCCGGAGAGTTCACCGAGGGTCCAGCGGGGGTCGGTGCCCGGAGCGTGGGCGAGGACGGCGAGCGAGACCCCGTCGAGCAGCGGCTCGCCCCGGGCGGGTGTCAGCCCTGCCGTGGTCACGGCCCCGGAGAAGTCCGACGAGGCGGTGGTGGTGTGCACGGTCACTCCTTCACGGCGCCGGCGAGCAGGCCGGACACGAAGTGGCGCTGCAGCGCCAGGAACACGAGGGCCATGGGGATGGCCGCGGCGGCCGTTCCGGCGAGGATCGCGCCGTAGTCGGTTTCGTCGAGGCCCTGCAGGGAGGCCAGGGCCACGGGGACGGTGAACGTGGCGCCGTCGCGCAGGACGATCAGCGGCCAGATGAAGTCGTTCCACTGGTAGAGGAAGAGGAAGATCGCCAGGGCGGCCAGCGCCGGCTTCATGGGCGGGAGCACCACCTTCCGGAACAGCCGCAGCTCGCCGCAGCCGTCCATGCGCCCCGAGTCGAGGAGTTCGTCGGGGAGCGCGGCCATCGACTGGCGCATCAGGAAGATGCCGAAGGGCAGGGCCAGGTTGGGCATGATCACGGCCTGGTAGGTGCCCAGCCATCGGAGCCCCGCCATCATCTGGAAGAGCGGTACGAGGGTGACCTGGGCGGGCACCACGAGCCCGAGCATGAGCAGTCCGAACAGGGCCTCGCGGCCCCGGAAGCGGTACTTGGCGAAGCCGTAGCCGGCCAGGGTGCAGACGGCTCCCGCGCACAGGGTGTAGATGACGGCGATGAACAGGGAGTTGAGGACCACCCGGCCGAACTGCGCGGTGTCCTGGAGGGTGTGGAGGTTGGCCGCCAGGTGGCCGCCGGGCAGCAGTGGCGGCGGACTGTCGAAGATCTCCCGCGAGCTGTGCGTGGCCCCGACCACGAGCCAGTAGAAGGGGATCAGGACGGCGGCGAGGGCGATGGCGAGTCCGGAGGTGAGCAGGATGCTCCTGCCGCGGTGGCGGGCGGGCGTCATGACTTCTCCCCCAGGAAGCGGAACTGGATCACGCCGAGGATGCCGATGAGGACGGCCAGGGCGTAGGCGATGGCGGACGCGTATCCGAAGTCGAAGTACTTGAAGGCGTTCTGGTACAGGTACACGCCGATGGTCAGGGTGGCGTTGTCCGGGCCGCCCCCGGTGAGCACGTACGGCTCGTCGAAGATCTGCAGGGTTCCGATGGTGGAGAGCACCGTGGTGAGCAGCAGCGCGGGGCGCAGGCCCGGCAGGGTGACGTGGCGGAAGGAGGTCCAGGCACCGGCTCCGTCCACGGCCGCCGCGTCGTACAGCTCGGCGGGCACGGACTGCAGGCGGGCGAGCAGGATCACCGCGTTGTATCCGGTGTAGTGCCAGGTGAGCGCGAGGCCGAGGGAGACCTTCGCCCACAGGGGGTCCGTCAGCCAGGGCACCGGGTCCAGACCCGTGAGCCCCAACAGCCAGTTGACGAGCCCGTAGTCCTTGCCCAGCAGGACGGAGAAGACGATCCCGTAGGCGACCAGGCCGGTGATCATGGGCAGGAAGAAGCCCAGCCGGAACAGCGCGCGGCCGCGCAGCAGGGTGGAGTTCAGGGCCACGGCGAGCCCGGTGGCGAGGGCCAGCATGACGGGCACCTGGACGACGAGGATCACCGCGGTGTTCTTCAGGGCGGTCCAGAACAGCGGATCGCCCATCAGGCGAGTGTAGTTGTCGGCGCCGACGAACCGCTCGGTCCCGCCGACGGTCTTGTGCAGGCTGATCACGAAGGACCGGCCGATGGGGTAGATCTTGAAGACGGCGAAGAGCAGCAGCGCGGGGAGGACGAAGAGGTACGGTGCCACGCGCCGTCGGGGCCGGGGCCGGGGGGCCGTCCCCGGGGAGGCGACGGCCCGGGGTGTGCCGCCGGTGAGCGTGACGGTCACCGGCGGACCTTGCGCCCGGTCTGCCGGCCGAGCTGGTCGGCGGCTTCCCTGAGCACCTTCGCCGGATCGGCGCCGCCCAGCAGCACCTTGGACTGGGCATCGGTGACGAGCTTGAGGGCGCGGGCGTAGTCGGCGGTGTAGTTGAAGGCGGGCGAGGGGGCCTTGAGGGCCTCCAGGAAGACCTCGCCCTTCTTCTGGCCGCCGAAGAAGGGGGACGGCTCGTGGAAGACCGCGTCGTCGTACGCCTTCATCAGGGCGGGGGCGATGCCCTTGCCCTTGTAGATCTGCACCTGGGAGGCCGGACGGGTGAGGACGAACTCGACGAAGGACCAGGCCGCGGCCTGGTGCTTGCCGGCGCCCGCGACGGCGAGGTGGGTGGAGTTGACCGTGGCCGCGGTGGAACCGCCCCGGCGTACGGCCGGGGGAAGCCTGACCTTCCACTTCCCCGCTTCCTCGGGGACCTGTTCCTGGATGATGCCGCCGAACCAGGTGGGCATGGGCAGGACGGCCGCGGTCCCCTGCTTCAGGGAGCTCATCAGGGTGTTCCAGCCGCCCGCGAGATCGCTGACCAGGCCGGCGTCGTTCATCGTCTTGATGAGGGTCATGGCCCTCACGGCTTCCGGGGAGTCGAGCGTGATCTCCCCGGAGAGGCTGAAGTAGAAGGCACCCTGCAGTTGGAGCAGCATCTGGAAGAAGTTGGCGGCGTCGGCCTGCGAGGCGGGCTTGTCGATGCCCAGCAGGTGGGCACCGGTCTTCTGCTTGATCTCCTTGCCGGCCTCGATGGTCTCGTCCCAGGTCTGGAGGGCGTCCGCGTCCACCCCGGCCTTCTCGAAGAGGTCGGCGCGGTAGTAGAAGCCCGCCGAGTTCGCTTCCCAGGGCAGGGCGTTGACGCGCTTGCCGTCGGGGGAAACCGTCTGCCACATGCCCTGCGCGAAGGCGTCCCGGTAGGCGTTCGCGCCCAGGGGGCCGAGGTCGGCGAGGCCGCCGGGGAACTTCTCCACGTAGCCCGGCAGGTAGTCGACACCGATGTGCAGGACGTCGGCGAGGCCCTGGCCGTTGGCGGCGAGCCCGGTGGTGATCTTGTCCCAGATGGCCGGATTGCCGATGTCCTCGACCGTCACCTCGATGCCGGGGTACTTCTTGTTGAACTCGGGGACGAGGGACTTCATTTCGGCGGCGGGCCCCTGCCAGGACCAGACCGAGATCCTGCCCTTGTCCTTCTCCCCGGCGGCCCCCTCCTGACCCGTGGCTCCCGTTCCGGAGCAGGCCGTCAGGCCGGTGAGCCCGGCCCCCGCGGCGACCGCGCCGCCCATCCGCAGCACTCTCCGACGTTCCAGTTCCATGTCTGACCCACCCCTTGCTCGCACCGTCGCGGAAGCCGATGGGCCAGGACTGTAACCAGCCACCCCCAGACTTGCAAGAGTTCATTGAAATCTTTCAGTCTGATCCGGCAGGAAATTCTGACAAGTTCATTGCAGACCTTCAGTGGAGGTTGCTAGCGTGCCGCCCGCCCCGCGCCGTGCAGACCGGCCGCCCCGCCACAACCCGGGAGAACCCGATGACGCGTTCCCGTGTGTCACTCCTGTCCGCCCTCGCCCTGCTCCTCCCGCTCACCCCGCTCGCCCTCGGGGGCCAGGCCTCGGCGGCGGCGCCGGGCCCGGCCGCGGGGCGGTCCGCACCGCCCGCGCCCGCCCCGCTCACCGTCGTCAACCCCGGCTTCGAACAGGGAAGCGCGGGCTGGCAGTTCACCGCCGGGACCGGAGTCGCCACGAACTACCCGCACGGCGCGGCCCGCCTCGCCTACCTGGACGCCGGACCCGCGATGAAGGTGTCCCAGACCGTGACGGCCGCCGGCCGGGGGACGTACGACATATCCGCCTGGATCGCGACCGGGGGGCCGAACGGCCGCTACGTCGCGCGCGTCAACGGAACGGTCGCCGCCGCGCTGACCCTGCCGGGCGCCACGAACTACCGGCGCTACACGCTGAGCCGCATCGCCCTCGCCCCCGGCGACACGCTGGAGATCGCCTTCGAGTCGGGGGACGGCTGGGTCAACGCCGACGACGTGATGCTCTCCCCCGCCTCCCCCGCGGACCCGAAGATCAGCTCCTCCGACCCCGAGATCGTCGAGATGTTCGACTGGTCCAAGCGCAAGGCCAACAGCTGGGTACACCTGCCGGGCACCGAGGGCCCGCTCAACGTCGACGAGAACCACACCGGCGGCAGCGGCACCGGCGCCTACGCCGCCTCCTACTGGGCCGGCTACGCCAACCGCAGTGGCTACTACTCGCGCGACACGGCCCACCAGCTGGCCGGCGCCGGGGTGCTCTCCCTGAACGCCGAGAACCGGACGATGCTCCGTTCCTTCGCCGCCTCCGCCACCCCCGAGCACAAGTACTACCCGGCGTGGGCCATCAACTTCGACGCGAAGACCTACCTCTCGATCGACTACAGGAGCCCGGCGAACTTCGTCCGCGAGGTGCCCGCCACCTTCGAGCTGGTGCAGAAGGCCGAGGAGGCGTACCGCTGGAGCGGCGACCGCTCCTACCTCGACGACCCCGTCCTGTGGAACTTCTACCGGCACGCCACCGACGAGTTCGTCACCCTGCACGACGGGCTCAAGGACAACGGGGCGGTCAAGGTGGCCGAAGGCACCGGCCAGGGCATCTTCCAGGGCACCGCCAGCTACAACGAACAGAGCGGCGAACCGCTCGCCGAGGCCGGTGACGCCATCGGCTCCCAGTACCAGGCCTACCTGGCGATGGCCTCGCTCGCCCGTGCCAAGGGGGACCGCGCCCTCGCCGACCGCTACGGGGCCAAGGCCCGGGACCTGAAGGCCTACTTCAACTCGACCTGGAGCGGGACCGGCTCGGGCGCGGACATGGTGCGCGGCTACACCACGGACGGGCGCGCCCTGACCGGCTGGGGCAAGGAGAACAGCTGGTTCATGCCGATGAAGCAGATCCTCGACCCGGGACCGCGCCGGGAGGCCTATCTCGACTACATCGACCAGCAGGCCTCGGGCCCGGGCCGGCCCGACAACATCGAGGCCCTCACCTACCTTCCGGACACCTTCTTCCGCAACGACCGCCCCGACACCGGCTGGAAGTGGATGAAGGAGGTCTATGACCACAAGGACATCCAGCACGTGAACACCAAGCAGGGCACCAACGGGGACTACCCCGAGGTCTCCTTCACCCTGCTCGGCCAGACCGTCGAAGGGCTGCTGGGAGTCTCCCCCGACGCGCCCGCGCACGCCCTGAGCACCCGGTCCCGGCTGCCCTCGGGGATGGACTGGCTGCAGATCGACGACCTGCGGATCGGCGACTCGGCCTTCTCCCTGCGCCACGACGGGACGACCCGTTCCTCACTCACGCACACCTCGGGCCGCTCCTCCTACACCTGGGAGGCCCGCTTCCCCGGCACCTACCCCACGCTGAAGGTCAACGGGGTGGCCCGGCCGGCCCGTACCAAGGTGATCGACGGGGTGACGTACACCTACGTGACCCCGCTCGTCGCCCCGGGCCGCACGGTCACGGTCCAGGCCGGCTGAGCCCCGGCGGCCCGGTGGGGACCGCCGGGCCGCCGGGCGGGTGTCAGATCTCCAGGGCTCCGGGGAACGGTCCGTTCCCGACGCCGGGAGCGGTGACGGCCAGCCAGCCGTGACCGCTCATGGGGGTGTCCTCGTCGATCTGCTCCGGGTCGACGGTCACCGTTTGCGCCACTTCGTTGGCGTTCGCCTCGCAGGAGGCGTTCGGTTCGTACAGGCCGGGTTCCCAGCCTTCGTCCTCCGTCTGGGGGACCTCCCAGGGCAACGGGTCTCCCGTCCATGCCGGTTCGCGGTAGGTCCGGTACGAGCGGATGACCCGGCCCTGCTCGGCGATGGCCCAGCCGTGCTCGTCGTCGTAGGCGTCGCGGAAGTAGAAGTGGGCCTGCCCGCAGTGCGCGCTGACCCGGGCCAGGACCTCCTCCTCGACGCAGCCGGACACCGGGCCGCCGAACACCATCCGCCAACCCTGGAACTCGGGCGTGACGAAAGCCCGGTGGACGGTCGTCTCCTCGCCGTCGGGGCCGGCCGTCACGGCCGTGTCGTGCTCCACCGCCGACATTCCCATGGCCATGGTCGCGGGGATGCGATCGTGCAGTCCCAAGGCGTCGAAGACGCCCTCGTACGTGGCCGCCGGCACGGCGAGCCACAGGAACGGGCAGTGGTAGTCCAGCGGCCGGTCGGTCGGCAGCTTGATCCGGACCAGACGCTCCAGCGCCCGCCGGTCCCGGTCACTCAGCTCGTCCCCGGCACCGATCGCCGCCAGCGCGTGCAGCGCATGGCGGCGCAAGGCACCCGGCCCGCTCCGCCGTATCTCCAACAGGGCGCCGATCCCTTCGGATCCGAGCGCCTTCAGGTCCTTCTCGGCCTGCCGCACGGCATCGCGTCGGGCGAGCTGCGACAGGAGTGACTCAAGTGTCGGGTTCTGCGTACTCATGACGCCGACCCTAGAACAGGTCATGATCGGCCGGGTACTTCACCGACCGCGAGGTGGAGCGGGCCGGAGATCGCGGTCAGGCAGCCGGGGCCGGCTCGACCGCCCGGCTGCGGAGCAGCTTCTTGTCCGGCTTGCCCACGTCGGTCAGGGGCAGCGCGTCGACGAATGCGATGCTCGCGGGCTCGTACATGGCGCCCTTCCTTTCCCGCACCATGGCGCGCAGCTCCTCTTCGTCGACGTCGGCGCCCGGCGCGCGGACGACGACCGCGTGGACCCGCTCCATGAGGTTGGCGTCGGGGACCCCGAGCACCGCGCTCTGGTGGACCTGCGGGTGGGAGTTCAGCACGTCCTCCAGTTCCACCGTGTACACGTGGCCCCCCACCACCACGATCATGTCCTTCAGCCGGTCCACGATCGTGATGTAGCCGTCCGGGTCGACGAACCCGATGTCACCGGTGTGCAGCCAGCCGTCCCGCAGTACCTCCGCGGTGAGCTCGGGCTGCTTCCAGTAGCCCTGCATCACGTGCCGGGAACGTACGCAGATCTCGCCGTGTTCGCCGGCGGGCAGGTGCCGTCCGTCGGCGTCACGGACGGCGACCTCGACGCCTTCCATGATCTTCCCGGCGGTTCGCAGCAGTTCCGGGCGCAGCGGATCGTGGTCCTGGGGGGAGAGCATGCTGATCCCGCCCGCTTCGTTCTGGCCGTAGAACTGGTTCAGCACGGGACCGAAGCGCCGGACCGCCGCCGCGAGACGGGCCGGGGAGGAGGCGCAACCCCCGTAGGTGAGCATGCGCAGGCTGGAGGTGTCGGTACGGTCGACCTCGGGGTGATCCATCAACTGGTAGAGCAGCGGCGGCAGCAGGAACGTGTGGGTGATGCGCTCGCGCTCGATGGCGCCGAGCACGGCGCCGGCCTCGAACTCGTCCAGCAGGACGACGGTGCCGCCGCAGTGCAGCGCGGTGTCCGCCACGAGGCCCGCCGCATGCGCGAGGGTGGTGCACACCAGGGCCCTGACCTGGCCTTCCCCGGACCAGTCCGGTCCGACGGACACCCACTGCCCGAAGGTCGTACAGATGGCCTTGGGATGACCGGTTGTCCCACCGGTGTGGCGGATGGTGCAGATGTCCTCCGGCTGCGCGGAGCCCGGCAATACCTCGGTGGACTCTTCGGCGGCGAGCCGCACCAGGTCGAGGCCCGCGCCGCTGCCTGCGCCTGCGCCGAGGACCAGCACCCGTTCCAGCGGCAACCGGCGGGCCAGGTCTACGCCGCGCTCGCGGTGGGCGGGGTCGACTATCAGCGCCCGGGTGTCGACGTCCCGGAGGATGTCGGCGTGCACGTCGGCCGAAAGGCCTGCGTAGAGATGGTTCACGGCGCAGCCGAGCAGCCCGGCGGCGTAGCGGGCCGCGATCGTCTCGGGAAGGTTGCCGGAGAGGAGGGTGACCGTCTGGCCGCGCGTCACCCCCTGGGAGCGCAGTGCGCGTGCCATGCCGTAGACGAGGCCGAGTAATTCACCCGCGCTGAGGCGTCGGTCCCGGTGGACCAGGGCCTCACGGCCCGGTTCCTTGGCCAGGGCGTCAAGAATCTCTTCGACGTGGCTGTGGAAGTGTTCGGTGGTGTCGTCCATAACGGTCCCCATTGGTTGACTTGAGCAACTAGTGGGAGGTTAACGGTCACCTCTCCACACGCCCAAGCCGGACGCCGACATCCGGCCAATGCCCGCGCCGGACCACGGGGCGTGGATGACGCAGCTCCGGGTGACCGCACAGGTCGGCCACCCGGAGCCCTCAGCCGGCGCACGGACGCCCCGGACTCCCCGGCGGCCGGCTGGTCGGGGGTGTCACTGCACGATGCCGGCCTTGCGCAGCGCGGCCGCGACCTGGGCGGTCTGGTTGTCGGCCCCGCGCTTGTTGGGGTGGAAGGTGGTCAGGGTCTCGTCGCCGCGGAAGATGCCGCCGCCGTGGGCGAGCAGGCCCTGCAACCAGGCCGTCCAGCCGGGGGTGAAGGGCGGCATGTCCTTGCCCGCGGGGAAGCGGGCGGGCTTGTAGCCGTCGAGCCTGTCGTCGAACTCGTAGCGGCCGTAGAGGCCGAACATCCACTTCTCGGCACCTTCGCGGCAGACGTGGTGGGCGCGGCTCGATTCGGCGATGTCGACGTAGGTGTGCCCGTGGGCATGCGCGGAATCGCGGATGACGGAGTCGACCAGGGCGAACTGCTCCTGGATGAAGGGCATGTCGCCCTTCTTGATCGTGATGTTCTCGTCCAGACCGCCGTCGCAGGTGCCCTGCCCGGCCGCGGCGGGGAACAGCGTGGGGTAGCCGACGAAGAGGAACCGGGCGTGCGGGGCACGCTCGCGCAGCTCCGGCATCATCTTCGCGAAGCCGCTGCGCAGGTCGTCTTCCTTCTGCGCGAGGTCCGCGCGACCCTCTGCGGTGTTGCGGTAGTGGTCGGCGCCGGGGCTGCCCGAGGACGACGCGCCCAGGGTGGCGCACTTGGCGATGATCTGGCCGAGGTTGTACTGGTTGCCCCCGATGCCGATGGTGGCCAGGGTGGTGGCCGCGCTCAGCGCGTCGATCTGGGCGGGGCGGGAGGTGGGGGTGAATCGCGGCATGCCGCTGTCGTCGACCGGGACGAGGGGCGGGCCTCCGAAGACCGTCTGCGGGACGAGGATGCCTCCCAGCCCCAGCCCGCGGTCGTCGATCGCCGCACCGCCGCAGGTGACGTCGATGAACTCGTGCCCGGAGAGGACGGTGTGGGCCAGCTGCTGCGGATAGCTGTCCCTCGACCGGCCGGTGTAGTCGCCGTCCGGACCACCGAGGCCGCCACCCACCGGCTCGCGGACGAGGTTGGCGTCACCGCCGATGAACTGGCCGGCGCTGTAGGAGTCACCGAGCGCGACGTACTGGGGCTGGATGCTGGACATGGAAGCCTTCCCGCGAGTCGACACCGTGTGTAGCGTCCACACTACACACGGTCACGTCGGGGGATACAACACACGCCTAGACATCTGGCATATGACGAAAACCGGCTCCCCTTCCCACGGAGCAGCGGCCCTTCCCGCCCACCGGGCCTGCGACGAGGTCGCCGCCGGCTGCCGCCGGATCTCCGGCCCGGGTCACCGGCGCTCCGGTGCCGGTTCGCTGCGGCGTGTGGCGTGGAGACTGCCGAGCAGGGCGAGGCCCCGGTCGCCGGGGCTGCCCGGTTCCGCGTGGTAGATCACGAGCTGCTGTCCGGGTGCGCCGCGAACGTCGAAGGACTGGTAGGAGAGCGAGAGGGGGCCGACCTCGGGATGGACGAGCTCCTTGGTCTCGTGGGTCTTCCCGCCGACGGTGTGCGCGGACCACAGCGCGGCGAACTCCTCGCTCGCCCCGAGCAGGACGTCCAGCACCTCGCGCAGGCGCGGGTAGTGCGGTTCGAGGCCGCCCGCGCGGCGCAGGGCGGCTGCGACCGCCCCGGCCGACCGGTCCCACCGCGCGTGGAAGGCGCGCCCCGCGGGATCGAGGAAGGTCATGAGGGCGAGGTTGTCCGCGGCCCGGAACGGCGAGAAGAGCGCCTCGGCCAGGCCGTTGGCCGCCAGCAGGTCCAGCGCCGGGTTGAGGACGAACGCGGGGGTGTGCGGGTAGCCGTCCAGCAGTTGGCGCAGCACGGGCGCGACCGTCTCCCTCGGCTGCGGCCGGTCACGCCGCGGCCCGCTGCCCGCCAGCCGGTACAGGTGGGCGAGGCCCTCGTGGTCCAGCCGCAGGGCCGTCCCGATGGCGTCGAGGATCTGCGGCGAGGGGCCGCGCTCGCGGCCCTGTTCCAGACGGGTGTAGTAGTCGGCGTTCATCCCGGCCAGGACCGCCACCTCCTCCCGGCGCAGCCCCGCCACCCGGCGGCGCCCGTAGGACGCCAGCCCGACGTCGGCCGGCATCAGCCGTGCGCGGCGGGCCCGGAGGAAGTCACCGAGGTCATTGCTGCTCATCTCCCCAGGCTAGACCGGGCCCGGGCCGCGAGCCCGGGTGCGCCGTACCCCGGCACGGACCGTCCTGGCCCGGCCCCGGCCGCCGCACCAGACTCCGGAACACGAAACCGTACGGGCCCTTCGGCCTCTCGACTCCGGCGCTTCGTACGGGACTTCCCCAGGAGGAACAGGCATGACAGACACCACCGCCCTCACCCGGACCGTGGCCGTCACCGGCGCCAGCAGCGGCATCGGCGAAGCCACCGCACGCCGCCTGGCGGCGGACGGGTACCGCGTCCTGCTCGGCGCGCGCCGCGCCGACCGGCTCGAACGGATCACGGCGGAGATCACCGAGGCGGGCGGCGAGGCCTTCTTCCGCCGGCTGGACGTCACGGACGCGCGGGACACCCGCGCCTTCGTCGACGCGGCGCTCGGCGCCTACGGCCGCCTCGACGCACTGGTGAACAACGCGGGCCTGATGCCGCTGTCCCCGCTCGACGCCCTGCGGACGGACGAGTGGGACCGCATGCTCGACGTGAACGTCCGGGGCGTCCTGCACGGCATCGCCGCCGCCCTCCCCCCGATGCGCGCCCAGGGCGGCGGGCACATCGTGAACATCGCCTCCGTGGGCGCCTACGAGGTCTCACCCACCGCCGCCGTCTACTGCGCCACCAAGTTCGCCGTCCGCGCGATCTCCGAAGGCCTGCGCCAGGAGTCCGCCGGCGGTATCCGGGTCACCCTCGTGTCCCCGGGCGTCACCGAGTCCGAGCTCGCCGACACCATCGGCGATCCGGTGGCCCGGGAGGCGATGAAGGCGTACCGCGCCGTGGCGCTTCCCGCCTCGGCGATCGCGGGGGCCATCGCGTACGCCCTGGCCCAGCCCCCGGAGGTCGACGTCAACGAGATCGTCGTGCGTCCGGTCGCGAGCGCCCGGTGACCGGCCGGGCGCGGACTCGCGGTCTGCTCGGCGGCGTCCGCCCACCACTGCCGGACGGCGAGCGCCTCGGACGAACGGCCCGGCCGGTCTCGCCACGGGTCCGTTCCCGGCTCCGGGTCGACCGATCGTAGGCCCTGGACGGCACGAGGCGGGGGGGGGGCGGGGCCCCCCGCCGCCCCCCCCCCCCCCCCCCCCCCCCCCCCCCCCCCCCCCCCCCCCCCCCACCCCCCCCCGCTCGGTCAGGAGCGCGGCGACACCAGCGCGACGGCCTCGATCTCCACCAGCTGATCGGGGAACGCGAGGTCCGTGACACCGAGGATGGTGTCGGTCGTGCGGTGGTTGCCGTTGTACTCCTTGTGCAGGCGCGCGGCCGTGTCGAAGTTCTTGCGCAGGTCCTTGGTGTAGATCTTCATGCTGATGATCTGGCTGCGCGGGATCTTGTAGTGCGCGAGCACCTTGTCCAGGTTGTCGAACGACGTGCGCACCTGCTTCTCGAAGTCGCCGACGCCCACCAAATTCCCGGCCGCGTCGTGCGACAGCTGGCCCGAGATGTACACCGTGTCCCCGGCTCTGATCGCCTGCGAGTACCCGTAAGACCCCTCCCACGGCACCCCGAACCCGAAGTGGTCCCAGCCGCGGCGCCCTTGGTCCTGCGCGCTGGCTCCCTGCAGTCCCGTGAAAGTGATCATCGCGGCCACGACCGCGGCCACCACGGCGGTGATGCCGACCCTGCGCCCTGACTTGGTCATTTCCCTCGTCCTTTCGTGCCCGGTGGAGCCTGGAGCCACGACATTGACATCGCGCGAGCGAGAACTCCTCGAACGGGAATCGATTGGACGTGGAACCACCGAGCGAACCTGCGTGCCTCCGTCAACGCGCGCTCCGGCTGGGGCAGTTGCCCGTCGGCATGGGAAGGCGTGACGCCACCGCACCTTCGGAGGTGCGTACTCAGCCGCCGGTCAGTGTGCGGTCGAGGAGGGGGAGCAGGCGGTTCCAGTGGCGTTCCAGAGCACCGGGGTCGAAAGCGTCGGTGTCGGACATGGTGAACCCGTGCACGGTGCCGGGGTAGATCTCGGAGGTGTGGTCGACGCCCGCCGCGTCCAGGGCCTGGTTGAGTTCGGCCAGGGACTCGGGCGTCAGGTCGCTCTCGGCATGGCCGAAGTGGACCCGGGCCGTGATCCGGGCGAGGGCGTCGAGCCCGTCCGCCGCCACGGGTGCGTGGAACGCCGCGACGGCGGCCACCCGGCCGGGGTGGGCCGCGGCGGTGCGCGTCGCCAGCAGGCCGCCGATGCAGTAGCCGGTCACCGCGACCGGCCCGGCGGCGACCTCGGGCCGGGTGGTGAGGAACCTGAGGTATGCGTCGGCGTCCCTCAGCGCACGTTCGGCGGTGTGCTCCTCGATCAAGGGCATCAGCCGGGCGAAAACGGCCGGCCGCGCCTCTTCTCCGATGTACTCGGGAAGCTCGATCACCGGGGTGGGGCCGTGCCGGTAGAAGGGATTGGGGACGAGCACGTAGTACCCGTGGCCGGCCAGTTCGCGGGCCATCTCCCGGAGCGCGGGCCGGATTCCGAAGCCGTCCGGGTACATCAGGACCCCCGGGTGCCGACCGCCACCCTCGGGGTAGGCGGCGAAGGCGTCGGCCAGGCCGTCGGCGGTGGGAACGTGCAGCGTCGTGGTGGGCATGTGTGTGTTCTCCTGTCGTGGTTGACGCATCGAGCGGTGATCGACACGACAGGAGGCGGAGCCCGCGCGGCAGCGCCGGATCCGCGGTCCGACTGCGGGCCGGCACCGGCCCGTACGGCGCTCAGAGGAGCACCGGGTCACCGATCCGTGTGTGGCGCAGGGCCGTCCCGGTAGTCATAGCCGCACAACGTAGCCCACCGGACAGGATCCGCGCCAGTACCCCACGGGCCACCGCGCCGGTCCCGTACCGCCCGTGGACCCCGGCGCTTCCCGTCCCCCGTACACCCGGCGCATTGCCGCGGCGAACGCTGACACCGCCGTCGGGTGCCCCGTGGAGAACCCCGCCGCAGTCGCCCGGACGGGGTCCGTGCAAGATGGCCCTGCCGGCCAGGACCGTGGTCGGCTCCAAGCCCGAGGAAGACCCATGTCGACCGCTGGACCCTGGCCACCGGCACCCTCCGCGCCGTGGCCCCCCGCCCCTCCCCGGCGATACGGAAAGTGGCTCGCCGTCGGCGGCTGTACCGGGGCCCTGGGCTGCGCCGCATTGGCGTTCCTGGCAGTGGTCTGCGCCGTGTTGGCGTTGATCGCGATGGTCTTGTTGGGACGTCTCTGGGTTCCCGGCGCTCCGGGCGACGCCGTCGTGCTGACGGGTGCCGAGGCCGCAGGAGTGTGGGAAGACGGACAAGGCGGCAGCCTCGTCCTGGCCGGGGACGGGACGTTCACCGCCTCATCCGCCTGTGGCAGCTACTTCGACCCCCAGAGCCGGGCCACCTCCGGATTCGGCCTGGCCTCGGTCAAGACGGGTACGGGGACCTGGGACCTCCGATCGGCATCACCGATCGGGGGCGGCAAGCCGCAGTCGACCCTTCACATCGCATTCGGCCCCGACGGTGTGAGCGGCAGTTACGAGGCCACCGGCACGACCGCGGCCCCGATGCTCTGGACGTACATCGGTGATCCCGACGACGGGGAGCGCTGCATCCTCAAAAGGGCGGCCGTCTCCGGCGCGCACGGCGAAACGCGCTCCGAACCCGGCACCGGCGCGACCGTGCCCGTGTCCGCCCGCGTGCCGTGACCGGGAAGGTTCACCGGCGGGGTGCCGGCGGTCGATCGGGGCGGGGTGCGAGCGGGGCCAGTGTGGTGGGCCGCACGGCGCCGGACGCGGCCGAGCCGCGCAGCAGTTCGGTCAGGTCGTGGGGCTGGGCCGGCTCGGCGGTGGGGGCCGCTGCCGTGATGCGGTCCAGCCGGAAGCCCCGGCCGGCCCGTCGTGTGCGGCACCAGGCGATGAGGTACCACCGGCCTTCGGCGGTGAGCAGCCCTGCCGGTTCCACCTCCCGGTCGCTTCCGCGGCCCGCCGCGTCCGTGTAGGTCAGCCGGAGGACCGTGTTCGCGCCGAGGGCCCGTTCCACCGCGGCGCGGACCGCGGAGTCGGCCGACGAGGGCTGCGCCACGATCCGTGCGGCGAGTTGCCGCGCCGCCGCCGAGGCGGGACCGGTCATGGAGGCCGCGATCTTCTGGGCTGCCGTACGGGCCGCACCGCCGTACGGGGCGCAGGCATCGGCGGCGGCGAGGGCTACGGCCAGGGCCGAGGCTTCATCGGCGGTGAAGTGGATCGGGGGCAGGGTCATCTCCCGGTCGATGGACCAGCCCCCGCCCCGCCCGGTCGTGGTGCGTACCGGGACACCGGTCTCCATCAACGCCTGCAGGTCACGCTGCACCGTCCGCGCGCTCACCTCGAACCGTGCGGCGAGCGCCGCGACCGTCATCGGCCGCGGCGCCACCGCGCGTAGTTCTTCCACCAGGGCGTAGAGCCGGACCGTACGGTTCATGCCGACGACGCTACCGTCCCGCGGAGGCCAGGAAGTCCTGCTCGCGCCGGAGTTGCCGCTCGGTGACGGTCAGCGGGAACAGGGTGAAGCCGTGCATGGCGCCGGCGACGAGTTCGAGTTGCGCGGGCGCGCCCGCCGCCCGCCACCGCCCGGCCAGGAACACCGAGTCGTCCAGCAACGGATCCTCGGTGCCGACGACGATCCGGGCCGGCGGCAGGCCTGCGAGGTCGGCGTACAGCGGCGAGACCTCGGGATCCCGGCGCCGCTCCGCCCCCATGCCCGGCGTGCACTGCTCGTAGGTCCACCGCAGCGTGTCGGTGTTGCTCAGCAGCCGCCGGGAGCCGAACGATCGCTGGCTCGGTGTCATCGACAGGTCGTAGGGGCCGAAGAGCAGGTGGGCCGCCCGGAACGCGCCGGTGATGCCGTGCCGGTCGCGAAGGCGCAGCAGCGTCACCACGCTGAGGTGGGCACCGGCCGATTCGCCTCCGATCAGAAGCCGTTCGGTGCCGAACTCGGCCGCGGCGTGCCGCACCAGCCATCGGGCCGCCGCTTCGCAGTCGTCGGGCCCGGCGGGGAAGGGGTGTTCGGGTGCGAGGCGGTACTCCACGCTCACCACGGCCAGCCGTGCCCGCTCGGCGAGCCGCCACAGCCTCTCGTCCTGGCCGTCCGAGGAACCGAACATCCAGCCGCCGCCGTGGATGTGGAGGTACACGCCGTCGACGTGGTCCGGCCTGAAGACCCGTACCTTCACCCCGCCTTCGAGGATGCGGTCCTGGCCGTGCGCCAGTCTCACCGGTGGCGTGTCGCCGCCGAGCCGGTTGCGCCGCAGGCCGGCCAGGAGGGCCGGGTCCGGTGTTCCCGTGCGCTGCGGTCGGCTCGCGGCGGTGGCCTCGAACCGCTCGTTGAACGTCAGGGTCTCTGCGAGGCGGTCCTCGTCTGTGATCATCATGTCGCCCATGCTCACAACGGTGTGCGACAGCGTGATGTCACCCTTTTCCGGAGAGCTGCGTCACACTCCTTCCGTATCGCCGTATCGCCGTATCGCCGCAAGGCACGACCGGGGCGGTCACGAGGTGCGGAAGCCGCCGCTGTACACGTCCGTACGGTTCTGGGGTGCGTCGGAGTGGGTCTCGGTGAGAACCGCCCGTACTCCCTTGCCGTCCGCCACCAGGCCCTGGTAGTCGCCGAGGAAGTAGCCCCCGGCGAACGGCGCCTGAAGCCAGTCGAAGACCCGTGAGATGCGTCGCTCGCTCCTCAGCTTCGGTTCTCCGTGCGGCAGCGTGGCCAGCTGGTAGGCGGTGGGCAGGGTGGTGGTGTCGCCCGGCTTGAGGAAGCGCAGGTCGTAGTAGGTGAGCGCGACCGTGCCCCGCTCGTCGACGGCGATCGACGGGGAGAAGGCCGGCACGCCCTCCGGGCTGATCAGCTCCGGAGTCCCCCAGGTGCGTCCGCCGTCGGTGGAGCGGACCAGCTGGACGGCGTCGAAGCTGCCGCCGGAGAAGTCGGAGCCCTCGTAGGCCATGTAGAGGGCGCCCGTCTTCGGGTCGACGGCCGGGCTGGGCAGGGTGGATCCGGCGCGCAGGGTCTTGGCGGGGTCGTTCGGGTCGACCTCCGGTACGGAGGTGTCGCGGACCACGGTGACGGGGGCGCTCCAGGTCCGTCCGGCGTCGGTCGAGGTGACCATCTCGTAGCGGGCTTCGGCGACGGTGTTCAGGTCGTCGGTGTAGGTGATCCGGTCGAAGAAGTCGTACAGGGTGCCGGTGCGCCGGTCGACGACGATCTGGTGGCCGATGGTCTGGGTGTTGGGCACGCCGCTGGTCTCGACGAACGGCCGGGCCCGGCTCCAGGTGCGGCCGCCGTCGCGGGTGAGGGAGATGTAGCCCGGACCGTCGAGGGAACTCGGGCCGGGCGGGTCGTTGTCGAGGCGGTTCCAGACCTGGTAGGCGGTGCCCTCGCGGATCGGGTCGGCGGTGAGCGTGGGCTTGTCGTTGAAGAACGGCTGCTCGTCGACGTGCGTGGTGGTGAGGTTCTGCCAGGTCCGGCCGCCGTCGCGGGACGTCGCGGCCAGGAGGGCGGTGCGCGTGCTCCTCGTGAAGTCGACGCCCTCCCCACCGGCGTAGACGGTGCCGTCGGGTCCGGTGCTCACCCAGGGATCGGAGGCCCGTTCGTAGTCCGCGCCGCCCGGGGCGCACAGGCTGAACGGCAGCGTGCTCCGGTGGAACGTGTGGCCGTCGGTGGTCCAGCCGGCCGCCAGGCCACGGGCGCCGCCGTCGTTCCAGCGGTCCTGCTGGAACACGGTGACCACGCGCTTCGGGTCGCGCGGATCGACGGACAGGTAGGGCTCGACCTCGGTCCCCGGATAGACGATGCTGTCGGGCGACCTCGCGCCGATGGTGCAGTCCGCGTACGGGTCGCCGTCGGACACCTTGACCAGGGGTGCGCCGTCGGGGCTCCGGTCCGCTGCGGCGGGAGCCGCGCCGGTGACCGTGGTGAGCAGGATCGCGGCGGTGGCGACAGCGGTCATGGGCAGGAAGACGCGCATGCGGGATCTCCTCCGGGCCTCGGCGGCCGGGGTTCGCGGGACCGCCGTCAGCGGGGCGGCGTGGGGCGCGGAGGCGTACCGGAACCCGATGGCGGGACGACTCCGCTGGATCCTCTTCGGCGCCGCGGCCGGTGTCCTTGATGGGCCGGACGGCGGAGTCCTGGAAGTCGGTTCGGCCGCGTGGTGATCGGTACCCGGACCCTCGGGCATCGGACGCGCGCGGCCGGCCGACCGGGCTGCTCCAGGAGGACGCGGCCTGCGGGCTCGTGGAGCGCGTCGCCCCCCGGCCCACCCACCAGGAGCAGCGGGAACGGCTCGCCGCCGCGCTGCGGTCGATGGCCGCGGCCGGACTGACCGGCGGACACGTCATGGACGCCAACGGGAGCAGCCTCGGCCTCCTCTCCGAACTCGACGCGGCGGGCGAACTGCCGCTGCGGCTGCGGGTCGCGCCCTGGTGCCAGCCGGAGACCGACGCGGACGGGGTGCGCGCCATCGTCGACCGGCAGGGCACGGGCTGCCGGCTGTGGCGCGTCGCGGGCGTCAAACTCTTCATGGACGGCACCATCGACAACGGCACCGCGTGGCTGGAGCGCCCGGACTGCCACGGCGAGTCCACACACGCCTTCTGGCCCGACCCGGCCGCCTACACCGAGGTCATCGTCGCGTTCCACCGGGCCGGTGTGCCCACGGCCACGCACGCCATCGGCGACGCGGCCGCACGGCACGCACTCGAATCCGTCGAGAAGGCGCGGGCCGCGACCGGGGGTCGCGGCGGGAACGGCGCCGGGGAGGTCAGGCACCGGACCGAGCACATCGAAACCGTCCCCGACGACACCCTGAACCGCTTCGCCGAGCTCGGCGTCCTCGCCTCCATGCAGCCCACCCACTGCTGCGACTTCACCCGCGCCGATCACGCCGACAACTGGTCGCGCCGCCTCGGGGAGGAACGCGCCGCCCGCGCCTGGCGCTGCCGCGACCTGTGGGACTCGGGTGCCACCGTCGTACTGGGCTCCGACTGGCCCATCGCCCCCTACCCGCCGCTCGGCGTCATGGCGGGCGCCTGCCACCGCCGTCCCGGCCGCGACCTCAGCCTGCCCCCGCACGCCCCCGAACAGGCGCTGACCGCCCTGGAGGCCCTCCGCGCCATGACGGCGAACGCCGCGTACGCGGCCGCGGAGGAGCACGAGGCGGGCCGGCTCGCCGTCGGCCATCGCGCCGACCTCACCGTCCGGGGCGGCGACCCGCTCACCACACCGGCCACCGAGCTCCCCGATCTCCCGGTACTGCTCACCGTCCTCGACGGCCGCCCCACGCACCGCCACCCGGGCCTGTGACGCACCGCCCTCGGCGATGGACCCGCCGTCGGCCGGTACCGTCTCGCCAACGCCCGGGACCCCCCGAACGTCCCAGCGGGTTCCCTCTGCTTCCCCTCCGGGCGTCGGATCGCCGGCTCTGAGGCCGGGTCGTACGGGTCATCGGGGAGCGGCGCGGACGGTGCCCTCGTGTGCCCCTTGGGCGAGCAGGCGGCGGACGGGCGCTGTTCGGGGTCCAGGTGAACGGGTGCGCTGCCTGCTACGGCAGCGCACCCGTGCCCGGCTGTCGGCGGCGAACCGTCAGCCGCGCCGTCCTTCGCGGGCGAGGGCGGGCACGAAGCGGGCCGCGTCCAGCGTGCCGACACCGGTTGCCATGTCGTAGCCGTTCACCGCGGTGTACCCGGTGACGCCCTGGTAGCTGTTGTTCGTACCGTCGTTGACGTCGACGATGCCGGTGGAGCGGTCGTAGGCCGAGCGCCCGTACAGCTGGTACAGCGCCTCGTTGATGTTGCCCAGGCGCTTGCCCGCGGCCTGGTCGGCCAGGGCCACGATGCCGGAGAACAGCGGGCTGGACTCGCTGGTGCCGCCGGAGACGTCCCAGCCGGTGGCCGCCGGATCGTAGCTGGTGTAGATCCACGCGCCGCCGTCGACCGCGGCGGCCATCGAGATGTCCGGGGTGCCGCGCTGCGCGCCGACGATGTTCTTGACGCCGTTCTGGAAGGCCGGGCGCTTGAACACGTGCGACTGGCCACCGCCGCCCGCGCCGTTGTCGTTGTAGACGCTCTCGGGCGCGGTCCGCTTGCCCGCGTCGTCCAGGTGCAGCTGGGTTCCTCCGATGGAGGTCACCAACGGGTCGGAGGAGGGCCAGGAGTTGACGGGGTGGTCGTAGTAGGCGCTGCCGTCGGCGTTGTAGTCGGTGGCTCCGCCGTCGCCGGAGGAGGCGAGCACGGTGACGTGTTTGCGCGCCGCGGCCTCGAAGGCGTAGCGCAGGTTCTTGATGCTGGAGAAGTCACCCTTGTCGAAGCCGGGGAAGGTGTTCTCGGTCGCGCCGAAGCTCTGTGTGATCACATCGCCGATGCCGCGGTCGATCAGAGACTTCTCGGCGTCCATCATCTCCGGCAGGCCGGTGGTGCCTTCGGTCTCCGCGACCGCCGTCTCGACCAGGACGATCTTCGCGTCCGGCGCCATCGCGTGCGCCATCTCCACGTCGAGGGCGGTCTCGCCGGCCCAGCCCAGCATGTCGGCGTTCTTGGGGTCCCACGCGGGGACGTTGCCCCACTTGACCACCTCGACCTTGGTGCTGGGTATCCCGAACTGCTTGCTGTAGACGTCCAGGTCGTGCTGGACGGTCGGCGAGCCGAAGGAGTCCACGATGACGATCGTGCGGCCCTTACCGGTGATGCCCGCCTTGTACAGCGGGTTCAGGTTGTACGCCGCGCGGTACTGCAGCGGGGTGTAGCAGGCGATCTTCCACTTGGTCCGGCACTCCTCGATGGAGAGCGGGCTGCCCACGGAGCGGATCAGCTGGTGTCCCGCGATGGCCGGACGGGCCACGGTGCGCGGGACCGCGGAGGTGAGCGGCGCGGAGGCGGTGTCGATGCCGGTGCCGGTGCCGGTCGGTGGGGCGGCCGCCATCGCGGTGAGCGCGAGACCGGCGGCAGCGGCCGTTGCGGCCGCTGCACGCGGCCACGTACGACGAACTGGATGCATTGCAGACTCCCTGGGGGGTGGCGCCGCGCAGAGCGGCTTCCGCGATCAGACCCGGCAAGTCATGTGCAG
This sequence comes from Streptomyces sp. AB3(2024), assembly GCF_041862025.1. Lineage (NCBI taxonomy): Bacteria > Bacillati > Actinomycetota > Actinomycetes > Kitasatosporales > Streptomycetaceae > Streptomyces > Streptomyces sp. AB3(2024). Next base: position 10,266 of record NZ_JBGWAB010000014.1, on the reverse strand, counting down.
GACAAGGGTGTTTGACGCTTGATGCCGAACGCTTTACCTGAATGCGCAGTACGCCGCTTCCACGGCCGCCTCCGGCGCGGCCTCCACCGTCACCTCCCGGCCACCGGCGTACGCCCGCAGTGGATCCACCCCCGGCCAGGGCAAGTTCCGCCGCAGGTCAGCCTGTCGGGTAGGCCCGAGCCGACCGATCACCACCCCGAGATGTCCGCTCAGCGGACACCGAACGGCGAAATCAGGACGCGATGCGGCCAATTCGTGACGCGTCCCTGACAAAGATCGCGATCGCTGGCACGCTCTCCCACATCCCCAGCACGGACCAGCTCCGCACGCTCTGCCCGGACGGCCTCATCCCGGCCGCCCGGTAACCCCCCACACGCAGAAGGAGTCAGCGTGAAGTCCACGCATCGCCGCAACGCCACCGCCACCGGTGCCCTGCTCGCGGCAGCCGCCCTGCTCACCGTAGGTGTCCAGGCAGGCAGCGCCAGCGCGCAGCCCGAGGGTTCCGCGAACACCGCCGCCCCCAAGGGCCAGCCGGTGCGCAACCCGGGCGCGCTGCCCGCACAGCTCTCCCCGTCCCAGCGCGCCGAGCTCATAGCCAAGGCCCAGAGCACCACGGCGGCCACGGCCAAGGAGCTCGGCCTCACCTCCCAGGAGAAGCTCCTCGTCCACGATGTGGTCAAGGATCAGGACGGTACCACCCACACCCGGTACGAGCGCACGTACGAGGGACTCCCGGTCCTCGGCGGCGACCTGGTCGTCAACCGCTCGGCGGCCAACACGACGCAGAGCGTCAGCAAGGCGTCCCCCGCCCAGCTGGCGGGCGTCTCCACCTCCGCCCCGGCCGACGCTCCGGCGGCCGCCTCCACGCAGGCCCTCGACGCCGCGAAGGCGGTCGGCTCCAAGGCCACCAAGGCCGACGCCGCGCCCCGCAAGGTCGTGTGGATGGCCAAGGGCGTACCGACCCTCGCCTACGAGACCGTCATCGGCGGCCTCCAGGACGACGGCACCCCCAACCAGCTCCACGTCATCACCGACGCCAAGACCGGCGCCAAGCTCCACCAGTGGCAGGGCATCGAGACCGGTGTCGGCAACACCCACTACAGCGGCCAGGTCACCCTCGGCACCTCGAAGTCCGGTTCGAACTTCACGCTGAACGACACGGGCCGCGGCAGCCACAAGACGTACAACCTGAATCACGGTACGTCCGGCACCGGATCCCTTTTCAGCCAGACCACCGACACCTGGGGCAACGGAGCCAACTCCAACGCCGCCACCGCGGGCGCCGACGCCGCCTACGGCGCCGGGGTCACCTGGGACTTCTACAAGAACGTCCTCGGCCGCTCCGGCATCCGCGGCGACGGCGTCGCCGCCTACTCCCGGGTCCACTACGGAAACGCCTACGTCAACGCCTTCTGGGACGACGGCTGCTTCTGCATGACCTACGGCGACGGAACGGGCAACAACGACCCGCTGACCTCGCTCGACGTCGCCGGTCACGAGATGACGCACGGCGTCACCTCCGCCACCGCCGGTCTCAACTACAGCGACGAGTCGGGTGGCCTGAACGAGGCGACCTCCGACATCATGGGCACCTCCGTCGAGTTCTACGCCAACAACCCCAGCGCGCCGGGCAACTACCTCATCGGCGAGCAGATCAACATCAACGGCGACGGCACCCCGCTGCGCTACATGGACAAGCCGAGCAAGGACGGCGGGTCCGCGGACAGCTGGTACTCCGGCGTCGGCAGCCTCGACGTCCACTACTCCTCGGGCCCGGCGAACCACTGGTTCTACCTGGCCTCCGAGGGCTCCGGCGCCAAGACGGTCAACGGCGTCAGCTACAACTCGCCGACCTCGGACGGCCTGCCCGTCACCGGCATCGGCCGGGACAAGGCGCAGCTGATCTGGTACAAGGCGCTCACCACCAAGTTCAACTCCAGCACGGACTACGCGGGTGCCCGTGAAGGCACGATCGCCGCGGCGACCGAGCTGTACGGCGCCGGCAGTGCCGAGGTCAAGAACGTCACCGACGCGTGGGCCGCCGTCAACGTGGGCGCCCGTTCGGGCGGTGGCACCACCCCGGGCAACGTCTTCGAGAGCACCGCCCGGGTCTCCATTCCGGACTCCCCGGGCCCCGCGGTCACCTCGTCGGTCAACGTCACCGGTGTCACCGGCAACGCGCCGAGCGCCCTCAAGGTCGGCGTGAAGATCACCCACACCTACGTCGGGGACCTCCAGATCGACCTCGTGGCGCCGAACGGGACCTCGTACCGCCTGCAGAACTCCTCCTCGGACTCCACGGCGAACCTGGACAAGACCTACACGGTCAACGCCTCGGCCGTCGCGGCCAACGGCACCTGGAAGCTGAAGGTCCAGGACAAGGGAGCGGCGGACGTCGGCACCATCACCGACTTCAAGCTCACCTTCTGATCGCCTGACCGCACGTGATCTGAGGTTTCAAAGGGCCTGATCCCACGTACGCCGACACCCCCGCCTCCATGACACAGGAGGACGGGGGTGTCGTGCCGTGGGCGGAGCCACACCGGGACGCGGGAACGGCACACCTAGCCGTACGGGTTGAGTGCCCGGAAGCGGACGATGTCGCTGCGCCGGTCGAACCACAGGTGGGTGGTGTGGCCGCTGTCGTCACGGTCGAGCTCGTGCGACCGGATCCACTGCGGGTCCGGCGGCCCCGCACCCTTGAGCGGCTTCTCGAACCACGAAGAGAAGTCATCGGCCGGCCCTTCGGAGACGAAGGCGTGGGCCGCCGTCAGCTCGGCACGCTTCCCCGGTGTGAGCTTGGCGAAGCCCGAGATCACCAGCTCCGGCGACGGCAGGTCCCGGTCGTTGTCCCGGCTGCTCACCCACTGGGCATCGGTGAGCGGGCCCAGCAGCGGGAACGCCCGCTCCAGCGGTGCGGTGTCGGTGTGCCAATCCTCCTCGGCCCCGCTCTCCACCTGCCGCAGTCCCCACCAGGCGGGTAGCACCGCCAGCGCCGCCCCGACCCCGATCCCGATCACCTTCCGCCGCTCCACCGCGCCCCCTCGTACTGCCGTCGCGGGCATCCCGTCCGGAGCGGTCAGCCCACCCGGACCACCTGCCGGGCACCACCGAACACGTCCCTGGACCGAAGCGCCGCCTGCGGTCCCGCGCGGCCGAATTCCTCGCCGTCGCCGAGCTCGTAACCTTACGGCGTGTCCCGTTTCAGGCGGTGCGGTGGTAGACGGGCAGGGGCTCGGCGGCGCGGGACCGCAGGCGGCGCTCGATCGCTCCGGCGGCTTTCATGAGGGGCAGCCGGGCCAGAGCATCACGCACGCACCGGCCGCCCTCCGTCCTGGGCACCATGAGGCGCACGTTCGGGCCGATCTGCTGCTTGCGGTCGACCAGAGGCCGATGGGCGGCCTCGTAGCGGGCGAAGGCGACCCTGTGATCGCCGCCTGCCGCGGCCAGCTCCCCCGCCAGCCGGTACGCCCCGACCAGGGCCAGTTCGGCGCCGGCGCCCGAGGCCGGGGAGGCACACCAGGCCGCGTCGCCGACCAGTGCGATACGGCCGTTGGACCAGGAGTCCATCCGGACCTGGCCGAGGGCGTCGAAGTAGAACTCGGGGTCGGCCAGGGCCGCTTCCAGCAGGCCCCGCGTGGGCTGCCACGGCTGGTCGGCGAATGCCTCGGCGACCAGCCTCTTGTGCTCGGCGACGTCACGGTGGCCGTAGTCCAGCCGCTCGGAGCGGAAGATGAAGTACGCCTTGGCCTGGGCGTGGTTGCCCGACCGGTAGATTCCGGCCATCTTGCCGGGAGTGTTGAACATCGTCACCCAGCGGTCCTCGCCGAGCGTGCCGTCGGCGTTGGCGAAGGCGAAGTAGTGGTCCTCGTGCCGGACGAACCGCTCCTCGGGGCCGAAGACGAGCCGCCGCAGGCCGGAGTGCATTCCGTCAGCGCCGATCACCAGGTCGAAGCGGCGGGCGGGTCCGCGCTCGAAGGTGACCGTCACGCCGTGGTCGTCCTGCTCCAGGGCCCGGATCGAGTCGCCGAACAGGATCTCCACACCATCGGCCACCGTGTACAGCAGCGCGACCAGGTCGCCGCGCATGACCTCGACCGACGTGCTGTCGCGGGTCCCGATCCGGGCGACGGCGCGGTCGGCGGCGTCGACGAACTTGATGCCGTTCACGTCGGTGGCCAGTTCACGGATGCGGCCCATGAGGCCCATCCGCTCGGCCACGGTGATCGCGCCGTCGCGGACGTCCACCCCGTTGCCGCCGGTGCGCGGCTCGGGGGCGCGCTCGACGACGGTGGGTCGCCGGCCGTGCCGGGCCAGCCAATGCGCCAGGGTGAGCCCGGCGATTCCGGCTCCGACGATCAGGACCCGCTCGTTCATGAAGACTCCCCCGGTAGACTTAACTGAAACGCGCGTTCCAGATGACTGTGTGGAAGGAGCATTCCAGTTGTCAATGCCCTCGGGGCAGCCGAGCCCCACTCCGGCGCCCAAACGCCGCGCCGACGCCGTACGCAACCGGGACCTGGCGCTGGACGCCGCCATGGCGCTACTGGCCGAACCGGGGGCGTCCCTGACCGTCGAGGCCATCGCCAGGCGCGCCGGACTGGGCGCCGCCACCGTCGTGCGCGCCTTCGGCGGCAAGGACGCCCTGCTGGACGCGGCTGTCGCCCGGCTGCTCGAACCCGTCGTCCGGCGCGCCCGCGATCTGCTCGCCACGACCACGCCCTACGAGGCCCTGCGCACCTTTCTGCGCGAGCTGATCACCTTCCAGACCGCACACCACGCCATCGGCGACCAGCTCACCGGTCTCGACCTGCCCGCCACCACCGCACTGCGCGCCGGCCTGGTCGGTGCGGTCGAGGAAATGATCGACGGCGCACGCCGTGACGGGCGGGTCCGCACCGACATCGATCCCACGGCCACCACCGCCCTGATCGGTGCCACCGCCCTGGCCGTCGCCCGCGCCGAGCCCTCCTCGCCCGGCCTCACCAACGCCTACCTCACCGTCCTCCTGGACGGCCTCGATCCACCCTCTTCGCCTCCCGGTGGTCAGCCCTGCGCGCGGCCGTCGCCAGGAGGAGGGGTGGTGGGGGGCGCGGAGGCCTGCGGGGCGTAGTCGGTGAGAACCAGTTCCTTGGCCCGTTGGAAGTCCGCGTCGGTGATGTCGCCGCGGTCGCGCATCGCGGACAGCTTGACGAGCTCGTCGGCGGCGCTCGGCCGGCCGGCGGCCGTTTCGCGGATGTGGGCGTCCAACTGCTGCCGCTGCTCGCGCGCCTGTTCCAGTTCGCGGCGGCCCATGCCCTTGCCGCGGGCGATGAGGTAGACGAAGACGCCGAGGAACGGCAGCAGGACGACGAAGGCGAGCCAGCCCGCCTTGCCCCAGCCGCCCAGGTCGTCATCACGGAAGATGTCGAAGATGATCTTGAAGAGCAGGAAGAACCACAAGACCCACAAGGCGAACGCCAACATGGTCCACAAGACGCTCAGCAGCGGGAAGTCGTAGGCGAGGTACGTCTGAGTGGTCATTTCATCCCTCCGCCTGGGCGGTACCCCCGGGTCCGGCCTTCGCCGCTCCGGGGGAGAATCGCGCGGGCACAGCGTCCTACGAGCATGGGCACGGAGTCACGGGCTTGCCGCCCTTCAGTGGCTCCGGTGCCGCGCGCGCCGGGGCATGCGCCCCCTCGGAGGCGTGCCGGTCACGGTAGGTGGCCCCCGGCTTCTCGACGACCCGCCTTGGGGCCCACCTCTTCGTCCAGTACTCGGGACGTGCTGCCTTCCCGTACTTACATGGTGCCTCCCCTGCCCCCATTCGGCATCCGGCATCCGGCACCCGGCCACCGCTCGCCCGCCACGACGTATGGGCGTGGTGCCGCTTGCCCGGGATCCGGCCCCGCTCGCCGGTACATGACGGGGTCGCGGGGCACCGAGGCCCGCACGCTCCTCCCACCCCCCGGCGCAGGCTCGCATGTACCGCCGGGGGACGCCGCGCCCCGGGCCGCTCGCCTGGACGAGCGGCCTGGGGCACCGGCCACGAAATGCCCTGCGCCCGTCAGCGCCGCCCGGGCATCCGCCTCTCCCGCCTCTCCCGCCTCACAGGCCGGGCGGCGCCGCGTACGGCGTTCCTAGTTCCCGATTCCGCTGCTGCCGATCCCCGAGTTGCCGATGCCCGCGCTGCCGATCCCCGAGTTGGCGAAACCTGCGTTGCCCAGGCCCCAGTTGGCGATGCCCGCGTTGCCGACGCCCTTGTTGGCGATACCCGCGTTGCCGACGCCCGAATTGCCGATACCCGAGTTCCCCACTCCGTCCGCGCTGGCCACCGCGGCTCCGCCGAGAGCCAGGAGCGCGGCCGTGCCCAGCACAGCTGCCATGCGGAGAAGACGTGTGCGCATTATCAGATACCTCCTGTTTTCGGACTATTGCCCCACATCTGTAGCATGCCGAGATCCGGGAAGCCGACATTCCTCCCCCTCGACACCATCCGCCGGCACCACTCGGTCGGAGACTGTCACCGGATCGGTGTACCGGTGCCGGGAGGGACGATCACCGTCTCCGGCCATTCGGACGAGCGGACATCACGTGCACGTCGAAGGGGCGCGGTCCATCACCGAGGTGGGCGCCTGCACCAAGGTGGCGACGACCAGGCCCGAGCCCCCGGTCGCACCGCTATCGCCGGTAGTGGTCGACGATGGGGACGCGCGCCTCGTCGAACAGGGCGGGGCCGGCCTGCGCCACCGTCGGCCAGGCGCCCGACTCCGGGTTGAGCTCCACCAGTTGCGCGGTGGAGAGGGCGTAGACGACACGGCCGAGTCCCGAGCGGACGATGCCTCCGGCGCACATGCCGCACGGCTCGCAGCTGGTGTACAGGGTGGTGCGCGCGGCCGTGTTCCCGTCGAGTTCGCGGGCCGCCCAGCGGGAGAGTTTGAGTTCCGGGTGGGCGCTGATGTCGTTGTCGCGCCGCACCGTGTTGTGGGCTTCGGCCAGGATCGTGCCGTCCGGGCCGGCCAGCAGGGAGCCGTACGGCGCGTCGCCCAGGGTGGTGGCATGGGCTGCGATGGCGATCGCACGCCGCAGGAGTGCCTCGTCGGCAGTGGTGATCATGAGAGTGTCCTCCGGTGTGCGGCCACGGCGGTGAGCGCCCGCCAGGCCTCGTGGGGGCGTCGGGTCGACTCCGGATCTCCGTGGTACGGGTCGAGCACGACGGTGTCGGCCCCGAGATCGCGGAGCCGGTCGAGGTCGTCGAGGATCTGATCGAGGGTGCCGGTGCCCGCGAGCCGCTCGGGGTCGGTGATCGGTGCACTGGTCGGCCGTAGGGCGATGCGGGGTGCGAACGCCGGCAGCGAGTGGTTCGCCAGGACCGAACGCATCCAGGGAAGGGTGCCCCGCAGCGGATGCCAGGCAGCGCCGAACCTGATGGCCCGCCGGATTCCAGCCTCGCTGTTGCCGCCGACCCAGACGGGAATCGGGGCGGTGTGCTCGACGGCCTCCTCGCGCCAGGCCTCGCGCAGGGCGACGAGGTGTTCGTCGGTGAGCCTGCCGCGCGCGGTGAACGGAACGCCGAGCGCGTCGAATTCCTGACGGGCCCAGCCCACTCCCACTCCGAGGACGAACCTGCCGCCGCTGAGCTGGTTGAGGTTGGTGGCCATCCGTGCCACCAACAGCGGATGCCGGTAGGGCAGTACGAGCACGGTCGTACCCAGCCGCACTCTGGTGGTGATGCCGGCCAGCCATGACAGCGTGGTGAACGGCTCGTAGAAGGGAGCGGGATAGCGCGCGGCCACGTCCGGGGTGACGGCCACGTGATCCGACACCATGAGGAGGTCGAAGTCGAGATCCTCTACGATCCCCGCCCACTCGCGGAGCACGCCGGGGTCGGTCCCGGGGCCGAAGTTCGGTACGTTCACGCCAAGTTGCATGGACGGAGGCTATCTCGGCGATCAAGGAATCTGGAAGATGGTTCTCCTGGTCGGACCGCCATTCTTCCGGAGGTTTCCCGGTAGGGTCGCGGCATGACCGGGAACCTTGATGACATCGACTGGGCGATCATCGACGAGCTGCAACGGGACGCGCGCATCTCCCTCAGCGAGTTGGGGCGGCGTGTGGGTCTCGGCTCGTCCGCCACGACCGAACGGGTGCGGCAGCTGGAGGCGGCGGGCGTCATCACCGGATATCGCGCCGTGGTCGATCTGGGCAAGGTCGGCTACCCCGTGCTCGCCGTCGTCCGGTTGAAGTACCCCGGCAACCGCCACCAGCCGTTGCACCGGCTGCTCGCGGAGCGACGGGAGATCCTGGAGTGCCTGCGCACCACCGGCGACGACTGCTACACGCTGAAGGTGGCCGCGACCTCCATGGAGCAGTTGGAGACCATCATGGACGAGCTGGCCGGCCTCGGAAGTACCACCACCAGCGTCGTCTACGGCCAGACGCTGCCCTATCGCGGGCCCAACCGGCCCTGACGGACGGACGGACGACCGACCGCCCGCCCGCCCGCCCGCCCGCCCGCACGCACGGAGCGCGCCGCCCCCCGTATACGTGCACCGTCAGCGGAGCCTGTCGCCGTACACGTGGTCGACCGTCATCGTCATCAGCACCCGACGGTCGGCCACCATCGCCGCCCGGTACTCGTCCCAGTCCGGGTGCTCTCCGGCCGCGGCCCGGTAGTACCGCACCAGCGCCTCGACCTCGGGGCCGTGCGGGTCGGTCCCGGGCCCCGCCAGGGTGACGGTCCCTTCGGCGGTGGCCCAGGCCCAGCCGTCGGGCCGGGTGACCTCCAGGGCGGCGCGGGGATCGCGGCGCAGGTTCGTCGTCTTGGCACGGCCCTCGGTCATCGAGACGTAGAGGACGTCGGCGGCCCGGTCGTAGAAGGGCATGACGGGCGAGAGCTGCGGACGGCCGTCCGCCTTGATCGTCGCGAGGACACCGAGGCGGCTTTCCGCGAGCAGTGCGCGCGGGTCGTACGAAGTGGCGTTCATGGTCAATGCCAAGCCCCCGCCCGACGGCCTCTATTCCCGCCTCACCCGGACGGACGCCCGTACGCGCGAACGACCGCCGGTCGGGCGCCGGAGGTCAGGCGGCTCGCGTGAGCCGGTTCGCGAACGTCGAGACCGTGTACGTGCCGATGCCCAGGACCACCTCCAGGGCGTTCTGGCGCGTGTAGCCGGCCTCCTGGAACCGCCTAAGGTCCTCGTCGCTCACCGCGCCCGACGATGCGAGCACTTGCAGGGTGAACTCCCTTACGGCCCGGAGCCGGTCAAGGTCCGGGGCAGGGCCCAGGGCGGTGAGCTTCGCCTCGTGCATGTCCACGCACAGGTGGCACTGGTTGCGGGCGGCGACGGTCAGGATCACGGTTTCGCGGGAGTGGGGGTCCAGGGTGGTGGACTCGAAGATCTCGCTCAGCTTGAGGAAGCCGTCGAGGGTGTGCGGGGAGACCTTCAGCAGGGCGACGGCGTTGGCGGTGCGGGCAGCCAGATCGTTGGACACGCGGAGCTCCAGACGGAGTGGACCAGTGGACTAATATGGACAACATGGTTGACCATGCCGAGGTGAAAAACGTAAACCAGGTTGTCGATAATGGCAAGGGTGATGGGCCGGGATACGAGCTCCCGCTGCTCCTCTTCGCCGGCTTTCGCACCCTGATCGATCGACTGCACGCCCGCCTCGCCGCCGAGGGGCACCCCGACCTGCGGCCCGCGTACGGCTTCGCGATGCAGGCCATCGGGCCGCGCGGGGCGACCGCGAGCGATATCGGGCGCCGGCTCGGCGTCTCGAAGCAGGCCGCGGGCAAGACCGTCGACCGCCTCCTCGCCCTCGGCTACGCCGAACGCACCGACGACCCCGCGGACGCCCGCCGCAAGCTCGTCCGCCTCACCCCACGCGGATTCGACGCCCTGGCCCGCTCAGCCGCGATCTTCGACGAACTGCGGGCCCAGTGGGTCACGACCCTCGGCGCCGATCGCGTACGGGACATGGAGGCCGCGCTGCGCACCGTCGTACCGGCCGAGACCGCGTACCGGCTGGACGCCACGAGCTGGCTCGGAGGGGCCTGACGCGGAGTGGGCTGCGGGCATGGGAAAACGCCCGGCGGGTGGTCCCGGCCGGGCGTTTTCGTGTGTCTGCGGTGCGCTGTGCGCGGTCCACGGGTGGTTTCGTACCGGTGGTTTAGTACCGGTGGTTTAGTACCAGTGGTTGTTCTGCCAGAAGTTCCAGGCGCCGACGGGGCTGCCGTAGCGGGAGTTCATGTAGTCCAGGCCCCACTTGATCTGGGTGGCCGGG